>JANXXV010000375.1 GCA_025350445.1 Bryobacteraceae bacterium
GCCGGATCGGCGCGCTACCTGTTGCCGATGGCCGCGCCGGTTGCACTGCTGGCGGTTCGCGATCTTCGATGGGCCCGGCCTGCGTTCGTGCTGCAACTGGCTCTGAGTCTCGCGCTCGCTGCGGTCAACTACCAGCATTGGGACGGTTACCGGCAGTTCGCGAACGGTCTTCACGATCAGATCGTAAACAAGCGCACCTGGATCAATGGAGAGTGGGTCCAGTATTATGTGGAAGCGGACGGGGGGCTTCCGGTGATACTGGGGCAGGCTGTACGGCCCGGTGAACTGCTGATCTCCAGCGACCTGGGTTATCCGGTTTCGGTCACAACCGGCGGTGGACAGTTGGTGCCGCTGGCGGAGCGCGGGATCACGCCGACGCTTCCGTTCCGGCTCATCGGTATCGGTTCGAAGTCGGGTTACTCCACCGCCGCCGCGGGCTTTCGTCCTTTCGATATCTCGACGCAGCCGATTGATCGCGTACGGGCTCAGGTGGTGGTGGAGCGGAAGCCCACGCAATCGTACCTGACTATGAATGCAACCGAGGCGGAGAACCAGATTGTGAGCGGACTATACTCAGCCGAGAATAATTCCTGGCGGTGGATGAGTGATCGGGCGGTGGTCTTATTGAAACCGCCTCCGGAGCCGCAGCCAATGCATGTGGTCTTTAATATTCCGGATGTCGCTCCTGCGCGGCGCGTGACCCTGACGCTGGATGGCGTGGTGTTGGAAGACAAGACCTTCGACAAACCAGGCGGCTATACGCTGACTACAAGGCCGGTCAGCGGCGGCACGGCGACCATCTCCGTCGACAAGACCTTCTCCACCGGAGGAGACCGGCGGCAACTCGGAATCATCGTCAGCGAACTAGGGTTTCGTTAGGCGTAGCACGCGGTTGTTCTCGCTATCCGCGACGTAAAGAACGCCCTTCTTGTCGACGAATACTCCGTGCGGTCTCTTCAGCGGCCCACTCGTGCCGTCGCCCAGCACGGTCTTGATCGTTCCGCCTTTTAGATCGATCCGCCGGATGGTGTGGCTTTCCGTATCGGCAATGTAGAGTCCGCCATCGGGCGAGAGCGCCACGCCCTTCGGCCCGGAAAGCTTCGCTGTCTTCGCGGGGCCGCCATCGCCGGTGTAGCCTTTCTCGCCAGTGCCCGCGATGTGTGCGATTAGCTTCGTTGCGGGATCGATGCGATAGATGGCGTTGCCTTCCCGCAGCGCGAGGTACAGATTGCCCTTCGCGTCCACATCAATAGCGCGAGGCCCATTGAGCGGCGTCCCTGCGAGCGGCGCGCCATCCGGGGTGGGGCCCTTTTCCCCGGTGCCCGCGAACGTGTTGATGATGCCGGTTTTCAGGTCTACCCGGCGAATGCGATTGTTGCCGATATCGCAAATCAGCAAGCCGCCGCTGTGATCGAACGCTATGCTGTGCGGCTGCTTGAATTGCGCCTGCGTGGCGGGGCCGCCATCGCCGCTGAATCCCGATGTCCCATTGCCGGCGAAAGTCGAGATCTTCTTCGACTTGCGGTCCACGCGCTTCACCACGTTGTTCTGCATGTCGACGAAGAACAGGTTGCCTGCCTTATCGAAGCGCAGTTCGTACGGCTCGTTCAGCGTGGCTTCCGTGGCAAGACCGTCGCCGGCGTTGCCCTTCCGCCGGTTCCCGGCGACGACCGTGAGTTCTTTTGTTTTGAGGTCGAGCCGGGTGACCACGTGATTGCCGATTTCACAAAGGTACAGCGCGCCGTCCGGCCCGGTGGAAAGGCCGTATGCGTTATTCACTTTGTCAGTGAGGATGTCAAAATCGGCGGCGAACAAGCCGCCACAAATCGCCATTGCAAGTAATAGAGTGCGCATCGCACGCAAGTCTAACACAGTGCCTCCAGCACTTCCTCCACGCTGACATCGGTGATGGGATCGCGATGAATCACGTGGACGTCCCGGCCCCGGGGCGCCCATACAGCAGGGTCGGTTGGCCCGAAGACCGCGTACACCGGCGTACCAACGGCCGCGGCCAGGTGGGAGATGCCCGAGTCGTTGCCGATGTAGAACTCGGCCTCGGAAAGCCAGCGTCCTAGATCGTAGAGATTGGAAATGCGCACCGCATTATCGAGCAACTCCTCCGGTCCGGCGCAAAACTGCACGGGTACGGGAAGGCTGCGGCAAACCGCGCGAAACCGCTCCAGCGGCCAATTCTTGCGCAGGCTGCCGGAGAACGGGTGAATGGCCGCGAACCCCGCAGTTTTGCGGCGGCGGCAAATGCGGGGAACGGCGCCGGGTTTTGCGCCCACTTGCCGCAGGTAGAAATCCACCGCGTGAAGATCGCCCTTGGGCAGGGCATCGTGAAACTGGAATGGCAGACCGGCAACGGCTTGGCGAAAGTCCGGCCGCGCGGTGCCGTACCAGGACACGATGGAATCGAAGGTTGATAGGTCCGCCATTGGCGGTTCGCTGATTCCAACAAGGTCCAGGCCGGTGGAGACGATGCTGCGAACTTTGTCGGCGAACCGGATCAGCGGAACATTTTGCGAGGCCACCCAGACTTCGGTGTAATCGGTGCGCAAGTGTTCCATTGCCGGCAACGAAACGATGCAATCGCCGATGGCGCCCGGCCTGATGATCAGTCTTCTCAAACTCTAATTATGGACTTCCACCGGCAGTTTGACTTCGATGGTGCGCGGTGGCAGGCATACCTTGTCGCTGCATGCCTGATAGCGCAGCTTGCCGATCATCGTGCCCGTGGACACCAGCTTGAATTTCGTCTGGGCTTTGAATTCGCCGCTGAAGACCGACACCGGCTTCGTGGAAAATTCATACTTTTCCTGCTGTGGCTTCGGGAAGACGACTTCTGCTGCCTCGGCTGCGCCATTGGTCCAGGTGAATCGCAGCGGGATTAGAAACTCGTCGTTCGGGGTATTGCTGTTTACGTGGAATCCGGTGCGCAACTGCAGTTTGAAATCCGCGGTGACCAGGTCACTGCGTTTGCCGGCAATCTTTTCCGGCGGCGTGATGGTGAGGACCGTGCTAATTTGAGCCGGCAGCGGCGTGAGAGTCAGCGCCAGCAGCAGTGCGTTTTGCTTCCAGAAGTTGAACAATTTCGTCCTCATAATCACTCTTGCTCACCAATCCAATATGGGTTGCGGCGATGTTTCCTTGCCGGTCGATCACAAACGTGGTGGGCAGGGAATCCACTCCGCCGTAGAGGGTTCCCACACTATCGTTTCCCAGCAGGACGCGGTAATTGATCTTTTCTTCGGCCAGAAACGGCTTTACCGTGTTCCAGCCTTCCTCATCCATGGAGACGCCGACGACCGAAAAGCCCCTTTCTTTGTACTTCTGCTCGAAGGCAATGAACCACGGGATCTCAATCTTGCACGGACCGCACCAAGTGGCCCAGAAATTCAGCAAGACTACTTTGCCCTTGTAGTCTTCAAGGCTCACGGTCTTGCCTTGCGCGTCTTTCAGCGTAAAAGCAGGAGCGGCCTTTCGATTTCCCTCTGCTTTTGGAGACGCCGCGCGCACGCGCTCCGATTTCGAGCAACTGCTGGCGAGCAGTGCGGCGGTGAACACGACAGCCGCAAGCGTACGGGTTGTGGGTAAGGCCACGGAAATTCTCCTAAACCTCGATTATATCGGCAATGGACGTGAGCCACCGCATCCGGCGCTTCCGGTACTGCGCGGCCAAGGTCATCTCAGCGTATCGAGGGCTACCGCCGAACGCCCACCCGGCGGTGTCACAAAAGCTTTCACAAAGGTAGTGACGCCACTTCCGGCTGCGGGTTGCCCGGTCGGAAGTGGTAAGACTTTGCTTCAACGATTCCGCCGACCAGCCGAGTTCCCCTCGCGCGCCGCGCTTCATCTCAGACTGCAGCAAGGCCTCATACCCCTTCCGCTTTTTGTTCCCAAGGCGCACCCAGGCGAAGTGGAAAACCTCGTGGACGAAGATTCGGGCGAGGCGCCCGGGCGTGCGGAGCAGTTGCGCTTCGAGGACGATCTCCCGGCGGCGCAAAAATGACGCCGCATGAACCGGCGTCCCCTGCCGCGAGCCGGACAGGAGCTTCCCGCGATGCGCTGTCAAGGACGGACGGAACGAGACTTTGATGCGCTCCCCCGAAAGTTCAGGAAGGGAGCTATTTTTGCGGACCGAAGTACGCGTTGTTTTCGATCTTGACCGTTGCTTTCTTCCGGGTTTCGTCGACGAGCTTGCGGACTTCTGCATCTTTCATCTCTTTGAAGATATCGTCCTTCACCGCTTCATACGATGCTTGCGCGATCGACTCGGCGCGAACTACGACGTAGCCGCTCTGCTGCTTGAGCGGGTCGCTGACATCACCCTGCTTCATGGTGAGAACCGCCGCTTTCACATTTTCCGGTACGTTCGTTGTCGAGGGCCGGATCCCGATTCCCAGGTCGCCGTCGTGACTCAGCGTACCCGGATCTTCGGAATGCTCTTTTACCAGCTTCACGAAGTCCACGCCGCCGCGGGCCAGGTTCACCACCGATTCCGCTTTTGCCTTTGCCTGGGCTTCGGTGAGCGGCTTCTTGCCGTTTACATCAGCGACCGGAGTTGCGGCGTAGGGGATGAAGATCATCTTGACCTTCGTTTCCTTGTACTTATCGATGTTCGCGTCGTAGTACTTTTTCTGGTCGGCGGGCATGATGGGGAGCGCATTTTTGTACTCGTTCACTTGGGCCTGCACGATGATCTGGCGGCGCATTTCGGCGATCTGCTCCTTGTAAGGGCTCTTCTCGGCAACTTTGGCTTTCTCGGCCATGTCGGCGATGAGGTCGAACATCGCGTACTCTTCGAGGAACGCCTTCGGATCCCGATGTGCCATCTGCTGGCGCACCGGCGTCAGAGGAGACAAGAGCTTGTCAATGTCGGCCGCGGTGTACGGCTTTCCATTCACTACGGCTACCACCGTTTCCGGTTTAATGAGGTCCTGCGCCCAGGCGGGCAAAAGACACAGGAATAGAGACAGCCAACAGATTTTCATGCGGTTTTCCCCATAGTTTACCATGCGTTATTGGATTGGCATGGGTCCGAAAACCGGAGCGCTCATGCCCGCCGAGTCATGCAAATTGCAGTACGGGTCCTTGCCGAATCCGTAGTGCAGGACGGCGCCTTCAGGCAACTTGCCGGCGAAAGCCAGCAGGATGGCCGAGGGGTCTGTGGAGTCTACTACGGTCTTGAACACTACGGTCAACGCTTCGCCTTGCGGTGAGTGAATGGAGAAGCCGCTGATGCGGCCGTCGGATTCCAGGCGGCCGTTTACGTCGGAGAATGTCACGCGCAGGAAGCTGGTGTTGGGGTGGATGCCCGGTTCCACCGTGGCCGAGATGGGACGCGGCCCGCGCTTCAAACTGCCTTGCACCAGGGTGGCGAATTGCTTGCCGAGGCGCTTATGATCCTGCGTACTGACGTGGATCCCGTCGTCGAGCGACGTCTCGATAGCGGCGATCATTCCGGTGTGGGGAATGGAGAGTTCGGCCAGGCGTTGGACTTCCTGAACCTGATTCCATTCGGCGATGTTCTGTGTGTTGATGAACCTGCCGAGCTGCACGTAATAGAACGGCAGGTCCGGTTGGCCGAAGTCCGAACGGATGGCTGCGATTAGCTCAGCGAATTTCTGCGCGAAGATGGGGGCGGCTTTGGGGTTGGCATCCGACTCGCCTTGATACCAGAGAACTCCGGCCACCTTGCCGCCGATTACTCCGACTCGCCGGACCATGCCGCCGTAGAGCGAATCGCCGCCGCGATCGCGAAGAGCCGGGTCCCACTGCGCCATGGAGGTTCCGCCATGGGCGCAGGGAATCAGGCCGATGGGCACTCCGTTCTTGCGCAGCATTTCGACAGCGAAGGGGAGGCCGAGGCCGGCGCCTTTCTTCCGTTTCTCGTTGTACCTGGCTAGCGCATCGCCGTCGGTCCGCACCGGTTCGTGGTCGGCATTGCGCGGCCAATGGACTCGATCCACGGCACTTACCAGCGTGTGCAGAGGCTCCTTGGCGATGAGCCAGGTGTCGGTGAGGTCGAAGCTGTGGATCTTGGGGTCGGAACGCTGAACGTCCACCAGATCGCCAACGCCTTCCATATTGGACTGACCGGCGAGGACCCAGAGATCGCCTACCATGATATCGTCGAAGGCCGTTACGGGAGCCGAGCCGGAGCGGACTTCGATCTTATAGGGTCCGCCCATCGGGATGCCGGTTATTTCGGCCGTCCATGCGCCGTTTTGCACCGTGCCTGCCGGGCTCCAGTCACGGACGAGGCGGCGGCCCGACATGACGCGAGTCTGGATGGATTTGCCATCGAGTCCCGATGCGGAGCCCACGAGCTTCGCGTTGGATTTGTTGGTGCTATCCCGCTGGAGGACTTGTTCGGATGCCAGGCCGGCGGCTACCCGGAGTTCCTGCGCCGAGGTGAGGGCGCAGAGAGAGAGGAAAAAGATCAGGGGCTTCATGTGAGCTTCGATTTTACATGAAGCCGTGCCTGTTTAGATGCGCTTGACCTCGGCTTTCTTGCGGCCCTTGTCAAGATTCGAGGCGGCGCGCTGGCGGGCGCTCTCGCTGATTTGGACTTTATTTACGACCTGGACGGCTCCGCCGGTTCTGGCCATACGGGTTGCGGACCCTTTGCGCTGGATGACGTCAGTTTTGCCTTCGATGGTTGCTACGCCGTTTTGTACCTTTACGGTGAACTTTTCAGGGGCGATTTTCGATTTGGCGAACCTGGCGCGGATGTTTTGCTCAATGGCTGCGTCGGAAAGCTGTGGTTTGGCGGCTGCTTTGGGGGTGGCCTTCGGGGCGGCTTTCGGTGTCTCGGCCGCGAAGGCGCAGAGGGCTAGGGTTAGTACCGGGAGTGCTCTGGATAGGAGATTCATGGTTTGGTGTCCAGTGAGTGAGTGCGGGGCGGAAGGGAATGTTCGCATGGGATTTTGGGTTGGCGCCGGAAAAACATTTGGCTGGGATAAATCGGATGAATTGGACAAAGTGGGTATGTGCTTGAGTCAGGTGGGTACGGTCCCGCAAGCAAATCGTGTGGCTGGCGCATTGACGCCGTCGTCGCGCTTCCGGCAGCGGGACGACGGCGTCCCGCGCGGTCCAGGGGGACCGCCCCACCCGAGCTGCTGCCATAGCAATTACCTGAGTGAAGCACATACCCAGCTTGGATAATTACCGCTTCGACAGCTATGCATTTTGCGAAACAAAGCCAATTCTTGCCGGCGGCGGAAAATTGGGTTTGTTCGTGCGAATTGTGCAGCCAGCGATGCTTGCCACCGTCTCGTATCCTTCGGAGTTACGCCAGCAACGGTCTGCTGGAGTGCCCGGCGATCCCGCGCTCGTAGAACACGGAAGCAAGTTATGTAATTTTCAAAGAGCAATGGGCAGAGCCACTTACGGGGATGCCGCGATTTTTGCGAAACAAAGCCAATTTTCAGGCTGCGCGCCGCCGGTTTACTCCCGATTCCTCCCGCATTACTCCGCTTAGGGCACTGGAGGCTTCCATTAATAGAGGGAGGGCCAGATCGCCGCAGTCGAGCGTCGGGTGGATTCTTTTTGTCCGATAAATGAGCGTGCCGGCGAAGTCGGCGGCGTAGCGGGCGATTCCCTCCGCGGTGTGTTGCGGGTGGCTGGTCATCCGGTAACGGAATTCGTGGCCGATCATGCCGAATTGGATGAAGCACTCGATGATGGTGGATTCGGCCGCCATCAGCCGGTCGAGGTTGTGCTGGCGGGTGGCTACCTCGCCCACGATGTCCCGGGAAAAGATTCGTTGATAGTGACGGGCTAGATCGGAATCATAGAGTATCTCCTGGATGCGATCGAGTTCGGCGGGCATAGCGAGGTTTGCCGTCTTGAAGAAACGCTTCATGGAGACGGGGTTTTGGAACTCATAGGTCAGTTCGGTACGGGTCCGTCCCAGAAAGGGACGGCTGCATTTGTACACCAGCATGGCGTGCGAATCGGCCAGCCGGGCGTAGCGCTCAGGTTTACTGAACCAGAGACGGGGAAGTTCCTCGCGGAGAAGCCGCTGTACGGCCAGGGCGATTTCGCCATAGGCGGCGGTGTAGGTGGTGTCGCGGTCGCCCGGGGCGTCAAACCAACTGGTGAGATAGTTGGCGGGGATCTGCCGGGTGATGGCGTGGCCGTATTCGTCCGGAGCGCCGGTATGGACTACTTTGGCGCCGGTGATAGAACTGGTTTTGCTTGAGGCGGCGAAGCCAGCCAGGCGTAGCATGCCCTCGACGACGCGGCGTTCCGGCCAGCCGACGAATATTTGCCCCGCTTCGTTGCTGCGAATGGGCGAGCGCTGGATGGCAGCGGCTGGGGATTTCCAGTCTTTGCGGTCGAGTTGCGGGAGGTAGAGTTCAATGTTGGCGTAAGGCGACAAAAAGGCGCTGAGGTTTCCGTGACGGAATTCGGTGCCGGAACGGGGTTGGAACAGCATGGAGAAGTCTCCGTCGACGGCGCGCAGCCAAGCCTGGTAGCCCTTTTTTGTGTCGGTGAAAGAGACGTCGAGGAGGGCGTCGTGTTTCGGGTATTCCTCGAAGATACGTCTGCATTCGGTTGCGTACTGCGCCTGCAGGCACTGTGGCGCCAGGTGGTAAATTGCGTCGCGAACGGCGGTCTGTTGAAACAGCGTCCTCAGCAGCGGGTCGGTATCGGTGGCGGCGGGCAACGGCGCGGTTACCTCGATTGAGATGGCAGGGGGGCGAAGGGCCGCCATTTTGTAGACTTCAAGGCGCATCTGGCGGGCGTTGTCGTTCGACTTGTAGATGCGGAAGTCGCCGTGGATGGCGATTTTCAGGACGGCTGGGTTGAGCGCTTTCAGCCGGGTTCCCAGGTCTCCGATGACTTCGCGCAGATTGACGCGGCGCACCCAATGGAGAACAAAGGCGTAATCCACCGGGACCTCGAGTTGAATGCAGGTTATGTGCGCGGACTGGACCATCGATACTGCGACCGGACGTGTCTCTTGGTTCATTTCAAATGAACCTCCTTTTCTGGCTCGATTATAGAGATGGGGTTCCTGAAAACGGACGGTCGGACTCCAGGCTGGGTGGTGTTGGGGTTGTCTAGGTGGTTGATTGTACGGTGGATAACCGTCTGGAAAATATATATTGAACTTCTGTGACTGGGATTTTTGGACGGTTGGGAAACGAGGGGTGTGGAGGGTTTTCGGGTGGCCTTCGGGAACCGCTTTTCGTTCGAAGTTCCGGCTGTGCGCGGACGGTGGTCGGGAACGCTTTCGGAGGACGGAGGAGAGCTGAATGGGGTGTGGTCGCAAGGGGGCGACCTGCCACTGCGGCTGAAACGGCAGACGGTTGCGCTTACGGCGAAGGCACCGCAGCCACCTAAGTACGACGCAGCCATGGCTGCGGTATCGATAGAGAAATTGAAGGCGGTGCTGGATCAGGATCTGGCGGGGGCGTTAAAAGAAGGCGCGCTGGCGCCGGATACGGGCGGAGGCGTGGCAATTGGGGTGGTACAGCATGGAACCCGGCGGGTTTTTGTTTATGGCCCGGCGAAGGAGGGCTCGATTTTCGAGATTGGCTCGATTTCTAAGACGTTCACGGGTCTGATACTGGCGCAGATGGTGGAGCGGCATAAGGTGAAGCTGGATGAACCGGTGCGGGAGCTACTACCTGACGGTACAGTGGCGAAGCCCGATGGCGCGGAGATCACACTGCTGGATCTGGCGACCCAGCATTCGGGCCTACCTAGGATGCCGGACAATTTTCATCCGGCCGATCCGCTGCACCCTTATGCGGATTACCGCCCGGCGAACCTTTACGGATTTATCGCCAGGCATGGCGTACAGAAGCCGGCCGATTCCGGGTTCAACTATAGCAATCTGGGGCTGGGGCTGCTTGGCCAGGCGCTGGCGAATCGCTCAAAGTTGACGTATCCGGAACTGTTGAGCGCGGAGGTTACGGGACCGCTGCGGCTGAAAGACACGGTGGTGAAGCTTTCGCCGGAGCAGGAGAAGCGATTCGCGCAAGGCCACGGTGCGGGTCACAAGGTGGCGCATGCCTGGAATCTGGACGCGCTGGCGGGGGCGGGGGCGATTCGATCGACGGCGAGCGATATGCTGACCTACCTGGAGGCGCAAATGCGGCCGGAGACGGCGAAGGGGACGCTGGCCGGCGCCTTGCGGTTGTCCCAAGAACTTCGCGCGGATGCCATGCCTGGGATGAAGGTGGGGTTGGCCTGGCTGTTCGAGACGAATACGGGGACTTATTGGCATAACGGAGCGACGGGCGGATATAGCAGCTATGCGCTGTTTAATCCGAAAGAGGAGTATGCGGTAGTGGTGCTTTTGAATACGACGATTGGCGGGAATGGAAGCTTTGCGGATCGGTTGGGAAGGCACATCGCGGAGCGCCTTAGCGGGAAGGCGGCTCTTTCTGTTAGTGAGTAAGGGGCGTGCGGCATATCTTTCCCGTACCGTGGGGCTCAGGCGCTTTTCCTAACGATCCGGGTGGTCATGCAGCGTTGGTTCCGGACGACGGTGGTCTTCAATGGGTCTAGTAGCTCTCCGCCCAAATCCTCAGCTAGTTTGATGAGACGAGCTTCGTCTATCAGGCAGCGTTCCGGACTATCGGGCAATAGGTGGCGGCGGCCGGCCTGGCGGTGCGGCTGGTGTTCCATTCCTATGGATGAGGCGAGGCGGCGGAAGAACAGGCCGCCTGGTTTCAAGACTCGCCACGTGCCTTGCGGCACGGCTTGGAAATGCTCGTCATTTTCCGCAAAGTGGAGAACGGCATTGCTTAGGAATGTGGATTGCTCCAGTTGATCGGCACGGAAGTTTTCGGCTGGGAGAGTTGAGGCTAGGGCTGCGGCTTGTTCGCGTACTTGTTCCATAGCGTATGGATCGGCGTCCGCGGCGAAGACTTCGTATCTTTCCTTGGAGGAGGTAGACCAGGTTGCGGCCGACGCCGCGGCCCGCATCGAAGATCCGCATCCCGGGAGGGATGAGGCAGAGGAGGATTTGGTCGAAGAGGCCGATCTCGATTTGGCCGAATTGAGGTTGGAGGCCGGGCATCCTTCATTCTAGTGTTTCAGTGGTTTCACGAGAGCGCGACCTGGGGGTCG
>JANXXV010000491.1 GCA_025350445.1 Bryobacteraceae bacterium
CAGTTCTGCCAGCTGCCGCAGCAATTCCGGCTGCTGGCAGAAGCCAATGATGGTGAGCCGCACCCCGCCGGGCCAAGCGGCGCGGAGCTGCCGGGCGAAGGTTATGGCCTCCCGCACGCCGTTGAGTTCGGAAATGGTGCCGGAGTATAGCAGGCGTAGCGGCCCGTCGAGCGGCGGCAGAGCCAGCGGCTGCGGGCGCAGGATTTCGCCCGGCTGGGGCTGGTATTTGTTTTCGAGCACCACCACGCGGGCCGGCGGCAGCTGGCTCAGGAATGGCAATTCGGCGGCGTAGCTGGCTTCGGCCAGGATGACGCCCGCCGCCCGGCGAGCGGCCAGCGCTTCAACCCAGCGCAGCCCGCCTGCCACACCAGCCAGCAGCTAGTTGAAGCGTCCGCCCGACGGAACCGTATAATCCTGGTCTTTGGCGATGCGATTGTTGCCGCCGTCGATTTCCGCCGATGGAAATTGCACCACCCACGTGCCGCTCGTACCCCGCGAAATCACGTATAGGTATCCGGCGTCGTTCCCCTTGGCAACCACCTTAATTTTGTCGCCGGAATGGAATGTTGTGGCGGTATCCACTTCGTCGTAGCGGCCGGAATCGCTACGCCGCAACAAGCTATAGCGCAGTCCCAATGGCGGATAGCTCACTGTATTGGCCGCGGCTTTGACCATCGGCACTTTCTCCACCCGTTCGCCCGGATCCGGGACCACGGGGTCGTGTGTCTTCACTGGCCGCTTCGGTGTTTTGGGGACTGACTTCGGCGCCGGATCCACGCCGGGGGGATCCGGCTTCACCACAGCCGCCGTGGAAACAGGCGTGTAGAAAAGCTCACGAGCAGTCAACTTGTGCTCGGCTTGCGCAGAGAGCAGGCCAGCCGGAATCAGCACGGCAGCGAGTAAGGGCAGTCTCATAGATGTACCTATCGGCATTTTCGCGTTCTTGTGTAGTGGAGAGTTAGTCGGATGATACGAACTGAATTGCGTTCGCATAAGGATACGTAGGGCGGTTGGCTTCCGGATTCAGTGTATCAGGCTTTGGCGTGCCCGTCATAGCGCGTGCGGCGCGAAACGGGCGTCAAACTCTTGATCCTGCCAATCACTTCCGCGCCTGGAGCAGCCACCTTCCGATCAAAGGCGAACAGCGCGTCAACCAGGCGGGCGTGTAGGGCTGATTCTCTTTGAACCCAACCTTCTCAGTCGCAATGATGCGCACTGGAACCCCCTTTCGACGATAACCGGGATCAGTCTTAGGGCAGAGTCGTTGACCGCGGCAGCCAAATTACCCTGCGCGAACGTCAGTATAGGGTTCAAATAAGGTCCACACAAGATAAGCAGGGATGCCATGTTCTCTGCGTGACGTATGCAGCAACCCGGGGCTCCAAGCCGATTCAAAGATCGATAACAAAGGCATAACAACCGATTTGATTCAGCGTCCACTAAACTAAACGGTTACGTGCCTTATGGCTAAGGCATGGCTCGGCCTTCAAATTAAATTAGGGATCATGCGGTGTCCCCGGCACACTCAAACCATGCCGCTCGTCGTGCTGTTCACTTCTTGCGCAAATCTTTTGCGCTATCGCCGTTGGCTCGGTCATCTAGTTGCTTATGCGAGGCGTGAAGAAACAGCACCTGCCCAGCAAAATCTGCCAGCACTGCGGACGGCCCTTCTCGTGGCGCAAGCGATGGGAGCGCGTTTGGGATGAGGTGAAGTACTGCAGCGATCGTTGCCGCGCCAATCGGAAGGCATCATGAACCTCCGCCGGGAGTTCAGGAATCGTGATGAACTGCTTGCATACCTGCGCGGGCAGTTCCCGGATGCCGGTGGCGGTTTGAGCCCGATCGTAGGCGGCCGTTCCGCCGCCGAGGATCTTCTCCACTCGTTCAAAGCATCCCGCTACGCGGCTTCCCGGAACTTTCTTGGCGGCTCGGTTTCCCGGCTGAGCCCCTACATCCGGCATGGCGTCCTCACTTTGCGGGAAGTGCTGGACCATGTGCGGGAGCGATTCGCAGGCCAGCGGCTTGACAAGTTCATTCAGGAACTGGCCTGGCGCGATTATTGGCAGCGGGTGTATTTGAGTATCGGCGATGGAATCTGGCAGGATCGCGAACCTTCCAAAACCGGCGCGGCCTACACAGATGAACTGCCACCCGATTGGGGCTGCACGGGACTTGCTTGCATGGACGGTTTCGTCACTGAACTTGAAACCACAGGCTATCTGCACAACCACGCGCGAATGTGGGTAGCCGCGTACCTGGTCCACTGGCGAAGAGTTTACTGGCAAACTGGCGCGCGATGGTTCCTGCGCCACTTGGTAGACGGCGACCCGGCATCCAACAATCTCTCGTGGCAATGGGTCGCCTCGACCTTTAGCGCCAAGCCCTACTTCTTCAACCGAGAAAACCTGGAACGGTACACCGAAGGCCAATACTGTGCTACGTGCGCGCGCCGGAATGACTGTCCGTTTGATGATAGCTATGCTAATCTGGCGGATCAACTGTTTCCCCGGCAGACGCCCCGATGAAGCTGATCTGGGTCCACGCCGACTTCCTCCACCGGCACAGCCCGGCGTATGGGAAATATCCGGATTCGCCTTCGCTGTTTGTGTGGGACGATGCTGAACTTCAGCGCGCCGGCTGGAGCATGAAGCGTATCGGCTTCATCTACGAATGTCTCCTGGATCTGCCGGTCACTATCCGGCGCGGGGATCCCGTCCTCGAAGTCCCGCGCTTCGCACAGGAAATGCAGTGTTCCGGCATCTCCACCATGGCCAGTCCGGATCCGCGCCTTAGGGCTCAGGCGGTCGCGCTGGGCGCGGAGATTCTACCCCTGCCGCCATTCGTCGAAGTGAATGGGCGGCTTGACTTGGGGCGGTTCTCGCGTTACTGGCGGAAGGTGGAGGACGCACTTCTTGGAGAATCACGCTGATGCAGGCGGTGCAGGTGGTGTGGTTCAAGCGCGACCTGCGCATCAGCGACCATCGCCCTCTTTTTGAGGCGGCGCTACGCGGGCCGGTGCTTCCGCTTTTCATTGTGGAGAACGAACTCTTGCAAGCGCCCGACAGCAGCGCCCTGCAGTGGGATTTCCAACGCGCGGCCTTACAGGATCTCGCAACCCACCTTCGTCGTTTAGGATCGGCGCTGGTGACGCGGCAGGGAGAGGCGATGGCAGTGCTGGAGGCGATCCGGCAGCGGCACGGCATCATGCATTTATGGGCGCACGAGGAGACGGGTAACGGTGCCTCCTATGCCCG
>JANXXV010000516.1 GCA_025350445.1 Bryobacteraceae bacterium
ATGACGTTCAAATAGCAACGGCGGAGATCCTGGAGGTCTTCCCAAAGTTGGTCAATAACGAACGAAACCGAAGCATCGCCGATCCATTCGTGATAGCGGTCGCCAAGGTCCGGAAACTGTCCGTAGTTACGGGTGAGAAGAGGACGGGGAACCCGGCGCGGCCCAAAATTCCAGATGTTTGTGATGCCTACGGCATCCAGTGTCTTACACTCCTCCAGCTTATGAAGAATGAGGGGTGGAAGTTCAAATAGCGACTGGAACGGCGCTCTGTCATCGAGCCCGATCTCTTCTGCCTTGATTGGATGCGGGACCCTTAACTGCTTAAGCTTGGAGCCGACTGCGAAAAGTAAGACTCACCTCTTCGCACGTTACAGCTACGAGAACGCTCAAACCCGCTTCATGTATTCGTGCGTGATGTAGTCGCAGGCGCGCACCGTCAGCGCCATCATGGTTAAAGTCGGGTTCCCGCAACCGCTGGAAACCCAAGCCGCTCCGTCCGTCACGAAAATATTTTCTACATCGTGCGACTGGCAGTACTTGTTCAATACACTGGTCTTCGCATCGTTGCCCATACGCGCCGTGCCAATCTCATGGATGCAATGCCCAATCGTGGAAGGCTTTCCGGTGATCTTCACACCCTTGGCCCCGGCCGCTTCCAGCATCTCCGCTGCCTGAATCCGGCCGTCTTCGAAAATCTTCTTCTCGTTATCGCTCCAATCGGCGGTCATTTTCAGAATCGGAATGCCATACGCGTCGACTTTGTCTTTATCAATCTCCACAAAGTTTTCTTTGCGGGCCAGGCACTCGCCCCAAAGTCCAAGGCTGATGGACCAATGCCCCTTACGAACCGCTTCCTTGTAGCCGGCTCCAAAACCCGGAGCGCCGAATTCGAACGTTGGGCTGCTGCCGCCCTGGAAACCGTAGCCCCGAATGAAGCCGTTCGTCTCCTTCTCTTTGACATTGCGGAAACGCGGAACATAGATCCCATTCGGACGGCGCGGCATCCCGGCCCAGGGCTTGGCTTCGAGCATCGGCATCTCACCGCCGGCCCCGCCCTCGAAGATATGATCCATCAGGTATTTACCAAGCACGCCGCTCGAATTGCAGATCTCGGAATTCAGCAGCAACCGCGTCGATTCCAATGTGGACGCGCAAAGCACAAATACCTTTGCCCGCACTTCCTTCGACTGTTTGGTAATCCCGTCCACATACGCAATGCCCACGGCCTTGCCGTCTTTCATGATCACCCGCGCCGCCACCGCGTCCGTCAGCAGCGTCATGCGCCCGGTCTTCATCGCATCCGGCAGCGTGGTGGTCACGCTGTTGAAGTAGGAATGCGTAGTACAGCCGCGTTCGCACGGACCGCAATAGTGGCAAGCCTGCCGCCCGTTGTGATTTTGCGTCAACACCGCGCAACGGCCTATAGTCATCCCGCGCCCGAACTTTTCTTTCATCGATGTGCGCAACAACTCTTCCCCGCACGTCATCTCCATTTCCGGCAGGAACACGCTATCGGGAAGCTGCGGCAGATTCTCCGCGCGCCCGCTGATGCCGACATAGCGCTCCACTTTTTCGTAATACGGAACCAGGTCTTCGTAGGAAATCGGCCAGTCCACGTCGTATCCATCACGGCTGGCCGCTTTGAAGTCATGGTTGCCCATGCGGTAGCTTTGCCGCCCCCAACTCAGTGACCGGCCGCCCAGCACGCGCTGGCGAATCCAACTGAATGGCTTGGCCTGAGTATACGGATTCTCTTTGTCGTTAGCGAACTATTTGTAGTTGTACTCCGTGCAGGCATCGCATTTGCTCTGTATCGGACGGTCTTCCATAATCTTCGGAGACGAGCCCAGATACGGCAACTGCCAGGGTTGCACGTGCTCATTGAAATCTTTATCCGTAATCTTCTTGCCCGCCTCGAGTAAGGCGACCTTTAGCCCGGCTTCCGTAAGCTGCTTGGCAGCCCAGCCGCCCGTGGCGCCGGAACCGATAACGACAGCGTCAAATGGTTCGGACTTGGAACTGACCTGGAGCATACAAACGCAAGTATACTTGGTTCAAATGTCCTTCGCCGGTAAACGGGTGCTCTCTTTCGAAAGCAGGCGCGCCCATGAAACAGCCGAACTGATCCGCCGCCACAACGGCGTTCCCATCTCCGCCCCCTCCATGCGCGAGGTGCCCATTGAACAGAACGAATCCGCGTTCCAATTCGCCCAGCAGTTGCTTGCCGGCCACTTCGACATGGTGATTTTCCTCACCGGAGTGGGCACGCGGTTCCTAACGAAATTGCTGGCAACCCGATACCCGGTGGAAACCTTCGCGCAGGCGTTGCGCGCCGTCACCGTAGTTGCGCGCGGACCCAAACCATCCGGCGCATTGCGGGAAATGGGTGTTCCGGTAACCATTCAGGTGCCGGAACCAAACACTTGGCGCGAGGTACTGGGCGCCACCGAAGACCGTCCTGAACGCCGCATTGCGATTCAGGAATACGGCAAACTCAGCACGGAACTGCACGAAGGACTGCGGGAGCGCGGCGCAAATGTAACGGCGGTGACCGTCTATCAATGGGAGCTGCCGGAAGACGTAGAACCGTTGCGGGAGGCCGCCCGCTTGCTTGCCGCGCACGACATCGATGTGTCTCTGTTCACCACCTCGACCCAGGTGGTGCACTTGATGCGGATTGCCGCCGAGTTGGGGATTGAGGCCGAGACGGCCGCGGGGCTCAATCAAACCTTGGTCGCCTCCATTGGACCCACCACCAGCGAGACGTTGCGGGAATATGGATTCGCGCCGGACATGGAGCCGTCGCATCCCCGGCTAGGACTGCTGGTAAAGGAAGCCGCGGAACAGGCTAACGGGTTGCTGGCCAAGAAGACACTGCGGTGAAACCGGAGAAGAGCTGGATCGTGATGATCGGCGAGTATTCGCAACTCGCCTTCGTCCTTCCGGCCGCCACCGTTGTTGGCTACGGGATTGGATACCTGCTTGACCGCGCGCTGGGAACGCATTTCCTATATATTGTCTTTCTGTTAATTGGAATCGCGGCCGGGTTTCTGCAGATCATTCGAAAGGTGACCAAAGATTCTGAATAGTATCGATCGAGCGCCGAAGCGAATCTACACGCTGATGTTGCTGCTGAGTGTCGCCGGGATTGCCGCGGCATACTATTACTTCGGGCAGTCCGGGGCCGTCGGCTATGCGGTCGGCGCGGCCGTCTCCGTCCTCAACTTCCGTTCGTTTGAGAAGATCGTAGCAATGACCGGCGCCGTGGAAGGAAACGAACCGCCAAAGCGGAAATCGGCCGTGTTCCTCGGTGTCCGGTACTTCGTCTTTGCCGGCGGGGCCTATGGTATTATTAAGGTTTTTGAGGCCAACTTCCTAGCTGCACTCGCGGGGTTCTTCGTGTGTGCGGCGGCTGTCATTATCGAAATCTTATACGAACTAATCTATGCCGGAACATGAACTTTGGATCACCAGACTCTTTAACGATTACCTTGCCGCGCCTGCCAATGCCATTCTGAGCCTGGCGGGACAAACAGCGCACGATCCAGCCCGTCCGTGGGTGAATTTCATAGCCATGGAGATCCTGGTGGCGCTGATCATCATGGTGATGTTCGCCGTTTTGCGGTCCGGTCTTTCCATGGACAAGCCCGGCAAACTGCAACACGTTTGGGAAGTAATCTACGATTTCCTTTACGGACAGACGCATGAAGTCATCGGCCACGATGGGCACAAGTACCTTGCCTTTACAGGCGCGTTGTTCATTTTCGTTCTGTTCGGTAATTTGATCGGCGTCATCCCGTCGTTCGAATCGCCGACAATGTTCCCGGCGGTGACCGCGGGTTGCGCCATGGCGGCGTTTCTGTACTACAACATCGTGGGAGTTTCAGCTCAGGGAATTGGAAAGTATCTGGCGCATTTCGCCGGGCCAATCTGGTACATGGCGCCACTCATGATCCCGATTGAAATCGTCAGCCATCTGGCCCGGCCCATGTCGCTCACCATTCGTCTTTACGCCAACATGCTGGCTGGTGAGAAGGTCACTCTCGTTTTCCTCGGCCTCACCTACCTGGTAATGCCGGCCGTATTTATGGGCTTACACGTGTTCGTCTCGCTGCTGCAGGCGTACGTGTTCGCGGTCCTGACCATGATTTACATCGGTGGCGCGGTTGCCCACGAAGAGCACTAAACAAGTTTTGTACCACCCGCTTTTCAGTGTGAGACCGCCGGCGTCCCAACGCACGGCGGGAACCACCTCCTGCAAGCGAATTTAATCCAAGGAGAAACACCATGAACGCAAGAATTTTCATGATCGTACTGGCGCTGTTCGTATTCGCAGCCCCGACGTTCGCCGCCGACGGCACCGGCTTCACCCTCACCTCCGGCTTCTCGATGGCCATCGCATCCGGCCTCTGCGCACTCGCGCAGGGCAAGGCCGTGGCTTCGGCCGCTGAAGCAATCGCCCGCAATCCAGGCGCCGCCGCAGTCATCCGTGGAACGCTGCTGCTGGGTCTGGTGCTGATCGAATCGCTGGCGCTCTATACGCTGGTCATCATTTTCGCCAAGGTCTAACTGTCCGTACCAGGGCCGCGGGAAGCCTCTCGCGGCCCCTTTTCCATCCCCCCTCACAATGAAGCTTCACGGAATTTTCCCTCCCATTGCCACCCCGTTCAATCACAACGGCGAGCTGTATAAAGCGAAGGTGCAGCACAACGTAGACAAGTGGAACAGGACCAGCCTGGCCGGCTACGTGGTCTGCGGCTCCACCGGTGAAAGCGTGATGCTTACTGCAGAGGAAAAGATCCTGATGTGGGAATGGGTGTCGGAAAGCGCAGCCCCCGGGAAACTGCTGATCGCGGGAACCGGCGTGGAGAGCGTGCTCGAAACCGTTGCGCTCACCAATCGAGCAGCCGGCATCGGCTACGTAGCGGCCATGGTGCGAACACCGCACTACTACAAGAATTTGCTGAACCGTGACGAGGCCCAGTTGCTCTATTTCCGGTCCGTGGCCGACCGGACAAAAATTCCGCTGATGATCTACAACTGGCCGCAAGCGACGGGCATCGATATCTCGCCTGAAG
>JANXXV010000518.1 GCA_025350445.1 Bryobacteraceae bacterium
TGAGAAAGATCCCAGCCGACCAGTTGGTTCGCAAAGTGATCGATCAAGAAGGCGGTCCCTTGATCCACAACGGCTCGGAAGATGAGCAGCGTTCCTTCGATTCCACCTGCCGGAAGTTCTACAGACTCCTCGCTCAACCCCGGCGGTGACACCTTTCACTTACCCACAGATTCCTCAGAGGAGCCAAAATTTTGGATTCGTTTCGTGTTGACGCGACCAACCAGCAGCAGAACCAGGAGATTAGTATCGACGAAGACGCCTTTTGCCCGATGTTTTTCGATGAGCACCCGGGCGTCGGGCATTTAGGTCATCGCGGGAACCGCTAAGAGCCGAATTTTCATCGACAGGACTTCGCCATTACTCTTCGATACCGTAAATATTTTGTACTCACGCGTTGCATCCGCGCCGAGCGTGGCGCCAACACCGGCTAACATGGCAGCGATAGAACCAGGCGGTACAAAGGCCGCGCTGAGGGTAATAAGCCAGACTTCAATTCCGTCCAAACTTGAAGACTCTATCTCTTCGAGGCGTATATCTACCGTCCGTTGAGCACCTAGAGAATTCCTCGCGAATTCAATCGCCGCCGCGACGGCGCCGTTAATATCTACCTTCTTGCAACGATAGCACCCGATGAATTGCTTGAGGCTAACCGATCCCCAAGGTGCGCACCACCGGATCGGGCTAATCTTCAAAAGTCAGTACAATTTCCTCCGGCTGCCACGCCCGATAGCGGCGGCACCCCAGAAACAGCGTGGAGCAGAGCACATAGAACATCCCGACCCTTACCGCTCGAAGCAAGATCCACTTTTCCAGATCCGTCATCGCGAAGCTGTAAGTTGCCAGGCCGTAAAGATAGAGCGCCGCCAGCGTTGCGGCGTTCATCTTTCCGGGAAGAAACGAACACGCGAACGGGATCTTTCGAAAGTGAAAGAACAGGAGTTCCACCAGCAACAGCGAAGTGATCACCCCGAAGGAAAGATGGAACAGCGCTACGTTCCAACGCCAGAACACAAATTCCAATGGAGCCAGAATCGCGAACAGAGGGACTATCGCGAATAGCAGCACCCATCGGCGCGATGCCTTCAGGTGTTCGCCGGAGGCATTGCCATCGGTCACCTGAAATGCCCAATTCGGCGGAAGTTCGGCAGGAAAACTGAACGCTGCCCGCAAAGCGGTAAGCAGGCAGCACGAAACGATTAGCGGCGCCGTTAGCAGCCCTGAGGAGGAAAGTTGAATCCGCGGTGCGCCGCCCACATCCACCACGGGAAATAGAATCACAATCGCAAAGGCAATCGCGAACCCGCCATAGGCCGCCAGAAACAGTCGATGCTTCGTACTCCGTGCCAACGTTTGGCCAATGAAATGAAATGTCGCCCGCTGCAGCGGATGCCGCAGCAGCATACGGTGACGCAGTTCCGTCAGTTTGGTCCGCAACCGGCCCGGTCCGCTTGGGTCCAGTTCGATGCTCTCCAGCGCTTTCCGCGCGTGCCGCCGATATCCGGCGATGTAGGCGATCAGGCAGCCTGCGCTCACCACGGCCAGCGAGCGCAAGGCAAACGCGGCCAGCGGATGAAACTCCGGATGCACCACGCCCGGCCGCAAGCTCTCATACAATCCGAGAAACCAGAAGCAGGGGAAATAAAACAGATAAGGGCTGTTCTGTTC
Source organism: Bryobacteraceae bacterium (assembly GCA_025350445.1). The sequence goes on from JANXXV010000518.1 coordinate 1,666, forward strand.
CACCAAACGTCGAACCAACGCGGAGATCAGCGGGTACAGCACCAAGACCAATACCAGAAGCCCCATGGAAACCATCTGCACCAGCGGGGACACCCAGCGGAACGCATTGCCGGGGAGCACGTTGATCAGCACACCCTGCAACCCGGCGAAGAAGAACGCCACGAACAAGCCTCCGCCAATGGCGCTGGCCGCGTGCGCGAACATCATGCGATGGAAGTCCGCGTCCGAGCCGGCGGTCCCCATGCTGACCATCGGTAACATCACCGTCCAAAAGCAATTTACGTCGAATGCGAAGAGCCCCAGAAAGACGCACAGCGCGGCAACCTTCGCGCAGAAGAGAGTTAACACGCGAATCGGCAAGGCACTTAAGATGAGGTAGTCCCGGCGGTCCGGGAAGAGTGAATCCCACTCGAATACCGTTACGAATCCCATCACCAACATTGAGTAAGAAATGAATAAATACCGGTCCGATGTGGCTTGCCAACTGTCGAAGGGATGCCGTGCAGTGGGCGGATAGTGCTTCATCATGAAGAAGCACAGGAAGAAGCCCGGCACCGCCGGCAGGCCCAGCAATTGGATTATGTTCGTCTGCATCTCGCCCTGGCGGGAGAGAGCGCCGTTGTCGAAGAAGCGCGCAAAGAAATGGCGCGTCAAGGTGAGGAATCGTGAGCGCGGAAGTTGCTTCATGGGCCGCCCTGCATCACTTCGACAATGCCGCGGGCAACATCTTCCATGTTCTCCTGCTGTACCAGCTCGCTGAAGATGTCCTCCAGCGTCGGCAGGCTCATCAGACTGCGAAGATTCACCACCGAATCGTCGGCCATGATCCTGCCCTTGTATATGATGATCACCTTGGCGCAAACACGCTCGACAACTTCCAGAACGTGAGAGATGTACAGAATCACTTTGCCGTTGTGCGCCGGCGCAGCCAAAAGATGCTTGAACAGCAGTGCCGATGCGATGTCGAGCCCGGAAAGCGGTTCGTCGAAGATGAGAAGATCGGGATCGTGCAACAGTGCGGCCGACAGCAGCACCCGTCGCTTCATGCCTTTGGAGTACGCGGAAATCGGAACGAAGCGATGCGGATGAAGCGAGAACAATTGGAGCAGGTCGTTGGCCTTCCGTGTAACCGCAGCCTCGGGCAGACGGCGCAGGCGCCCGATCAGTTGCAGATACTCCAGGCCGCTGAGATACGTGTAAACGTGCGCCTCTTCTGGAACGTACCCAAGCCGTTTCTTGTAGGCATTCAGATCCGTGCGGATGGCGGTGCCGTCCAACAGCACTTCGCCTGTGGTGGGTTCCAGCAACCCGGTCAACATCTTAACCGTGGTGGATTTGCCGGACCCATTGGGCCCCAGGTAGCCGGTGACCTCACCCGGGCGAAGCGTGAAGGTGACGTGATCGACTACAGCTACATTCCGATAGTATCGGGTGAGGCCGCGGACCTCAAGCACAACACGGTTTGACTCCGGGGTCTAGCAATTTGTTCCCGGATTAACTCGACAGCTTCCGTTTCCGCAGTTCATCCACGCTCACCGCAAGAATAATCACCGCGCCGATAATGGCCTGTTGCAAGTACGGGCTGATCCCCAATAAATCGCTGCCATTCGAGAGCAAGCCCATGATGAACGCACCCACCAGCGTCCCGATCACGCTGCCTTCGCCGCCGCGCAGACTGCCGCCGCCGATCACCACCGCGGCAATCGCCTGCAGTTCGTAGCCCTGACCCGCGGTCGGTTGTCCTGTCATCAGCCGCGAAGCCTCGATCATCCCCGCAAGGCCCGTCAAGGCGCCGCCGATAGCATAAACCGCCGTCACGTGAAACGCGACCGGAATGCCCGCATAAAACGCCGCCTCGGGATTGCTGCCGATGGCGAACGCATAACGCCCTAGCCGCGTGTGTTCCATGATCACGTGCATCGCCGCCGCGCAAACCAGCAGCACCCACAACACAAACGGCACGCCCAACACCGTGCCCTCGCCAAGGAAGGAAAAGCTCTGCGGGATCTGGTGGACGGGGAGTCCGTTCGAAATAATCAACGTCAGTCCACGCACGATTCCCAGCGTTCCCAGCGTAACGATGAACGGATTGATGCGCAGCTTGGTGGTCAGCAGGCCGTTCACGAATCCCCAGAAGCAACCGGTCACGATTCCAACCACGATGCCCACCGGAATCGGGTAACCCTTCTCCATCGCCATTGTGCCTAGCAGCCCGCCCATCGCCAGAATGGCCCCGACCGACAGATCGATGCCGCCGGACACGATGATGAGCGTCATGCCCAGCGCCATGATGTTGATGACCGCTGTCTGCCGCACCACGCTGGACAGGTTCGTGTTCGTCAGGAAATGCGGCGACGCAATCGCCAGCGCGACGATCAATACGATCAGCGTTATGAACGGCAACAGCCGTTGAATCATGTAGTCTGCTCCTGCGGCGCAGCCAGCCGCATAATCTGTTCTTGGGTGGCGTTCCGGCCCGGCAACTCGCCGCTGATCCGGCCCTGGCGCATCACTAGAATGCGATCGGCCACTTGCAGCAATTCGGGCAGCTCGGAGCTCACCATCAGAATCGCCGCGCCGGACTTCGCCAGCTCATTCATCACGTCGAAAACTTCCACCTTCGCGCCAACGTCAATGCCGCGCGTGGGCTCATCGAACAGGAAAATCTTCGCGCCGCGCGCCAGCCACTTCGCGATCACTACCTTCTGTTGATTGCCGCCGCTCAATCGTCCCGCCGGTTGCGAACCGGAAGAACACTTGATGTGCAGACGCGCGATGAAAGTGTTCGTCATTTGTTTACCCGCCGCCTGATTCAGAAATCCAAACGTACTAATCCCGCCCAAGCTTGCCAGCGTTACGTTCTCACTGATGGGCAGTCCGGTAGCCAATCCCGATTTCTGCCGGTCCTCTGGGATCAACGCGATGCCCGCCTGCACTGCTTCCCGCGGCGTGCGGATCTTCATCTCCTTGCCATCGACGAAGATCTTTCCACGATCGACAGGGTCCAGCCCGAAGATAGCGCGGCATAGCTCAGTACGGCCCGCGCCCATCAATCCGCCGATGCCGACAATCTCTCCGGCGCGCAAGTACATCGAGATGTCCTGCAGCATGTTTCCCCGGTATAAATTGTGTACCCGCAGCAGTTCTTTGCCGGGCGGCAGCGCGTCGCGTTGATAGATCGAGGTAACCTCGCGGCCCACCATGTGTTTGATCAACTGATCGGTAGTGAGTTCGCCCAGGGGGCACGTGTGTACCGTTTCGCCGTCGCGCAGGACGGTAACCCGATCGCCCACCGAACGCAGCTCATCCAGACGGTGAGTGATGTAGATGACGCCCATCTTTCGAGCTCGCAGCGTGCGCACGATCCCGAACACTTCCTTGGTCTCCGACTCGGACAGCGACGAGG
>JANXXV010000522.1 GCA_025350445.1 Bryobacteraceae bacterium
GGGATAATCACTGGGGGAGGAAATCAGTTTACCAACAACGTCCTGGCTCTTATGACAAAAAGAGCATCGCAGCGATTCATCGGTGCCGGTACGCTTCAAAATGTCCCTCCAACTCTTAACTTCCCCATACCCCTATTATCACCCCAAACCGGGTAATCGATCAATCGGCAGCCTTCGCCGACTTTCGAGCATGCTCAAACAGGAAGCTTAGGGTCTTCTCTGTACGGATTCGAGACGCTATACGGCCCAGCGTACCATCCTTTTCAAACCGCATGCGGATGGCTGCCGCCGGTTCCCGTTCCTGACGCGCGAAGCGCTGAATTTCGCGGTCCACTTCGTCGTTGGTGGTGTGAATGGATTCCGTATTCGCCACCTTCTCAAGCAGTAGCGAGCCCTTCACGTCGCGGATGGCCTTATCGCGCTGGGATTTCTTGATCTGTTCCCAATCGAGCTTGAGCGTGTTCGGATCTACACCGCGTCCGGCGATGTCGCGCAAATAGCCTTCGACCTGCGCCTGAATCTGGCGGTCGATGAAAGCTTCGGGGATGGGAAAGTCGTGCCTGTCCACCAGTTCGTCGACAAGCTTCACTTTTGCTTCCTGCTGGGCCGCGTACTGATTTTCCGAAGTGATGGCTTTGCGGATAGCTTCGCGCAGTTCATCGAGATTCTGATAATCGCCCAGGTCGCGCGCGAACTCGTCGTTCAATTCGGGCAGTTCCTTGCGGCGGACCGCCTTTACAGTGACTTTGAATTTCACTGTCTTGCCGGCAATGCGATCCTGCGCGTAGTCCTCCGGATAAGTAACATCGAATTCCTTCTCTTCCTCCGGAGACATGGCGCGGAGGTTTTCGGTGAACTCGGGCATGGTTTCCGAATCGCCCAGGTGCAGCACCATCTCGTTGTTCTCGATTGGCGGCCCATCTACTCCGGCAACGCTCTTGAGAGACACGACGGCGTAGTCGCCATCGGCGAGCGGACGCGGATCTTCGTTGACGAATTCCGCTTTTTGGCTACGGATGGACTCGATGCGGCCCGCAATATCGTCATCGGTGACCGGCTTCTCTTCGTAAGGAATAGGCAGTTCGCGGTATTCCTTCAGCTCGATAGTGGGGGCCACTTCAAACTCCGCTTTGAATCGCAGCGGTTCGCCGGCGTGAAAGTGAACATCGGTGACATTGGGAGTGCCGACGACCTCCAGATGATCCTCTTCCGCCTTCGCGCGGAACGCCTTGGGCAGAATGCTTTCGAGAACGTCCTGGCGGATTTCCGTCTGAAAGCGGCTGCGAATGAGGCTGGCGGGCGCCTTCCCGGGACGGAATCCCGGCAGGTTAGCGCGCTTCTGAATATTAGTGACTATCCGGTCTGTCTCCGCCTGGATCTGCTCCAGAGGAACTGTAATTTCGAATTCGTGCTTACAACCTTCGATCAAAGCCATGAGTTGAGGTTCTTAGATTCCTTCCGGACTAACCTGCCTGATATTTTTCCTGCTCCGCGGTGATGCGGTCGATTTTAATGTTCATCGAGTCGAGCTTCCATCTAGCGACCTGCTTGTCGATTTCGCCGGGAACCTGATACACCTTCTTCTCCAGAGTAGCGTGATTCTGAAGAAGATACTCGACGGCCATCGCCTGATTGGCGAAGCTCATATCCATGACGGATGCCGGGTGGCCTTCCCCGGAGGCGAGGTTTATCGATCGGCCCTCGCCCAGAACGTAGATTTTGCGGCCGTCGCGCATGGAGAATTCCTCCACATGCTCGCGGGTTTCGCGGCGCGAGGACGCAGCCTTGCCGAGCGTTTCCAGGTCGATTTCGACGTTGTAATGCCCGGAGTTGCAGAGAATAGCGCCACTTTTCAGTTTTTCAAAGTGATCGCGGCCGATAACATTCCTGTTGCCGGTGACAGTGACGAAAACGTCGCCCACCGCGGCGGCCTCTGTCATCGACATGACGCGGTACCCATCCATTACCGCTTCAATCGCCTTGATCGGGTCCACCTCAGTGACGATCACGCTGGCCCCGTGGCCTTTGGCGCGCATCGCCACCCCTCGCCCGCACCAGCCGTACCCTGCGACCACCACATTTAGCCCGGCGAGCAGCACGTTAGTGGCGCGGATGATTCCATCGATAGTACTTTGACCGGTTCCGTAGCGGTTATCAAACAGATGCCTGGTCAGCGCATCGCCAATGGCGACCACCGGGTAAAGCAGTGCGCCTTGCCGGGCCATGGACTGCAGCCGGGCCGCGCCGGTAGTGGTCTGTTCCGTGCCGCCGAGCACTTCCGCGATCAGTTCCCGGCGCTTGGTGTGAAGAGCGGTGACCAGATCGGCGCCATCGTCCATTGTGACTTGGGGTTTGTGTTCCAATGCCGCGGTGAGATGCGAGTCGGAGACCTCTTTCGCCGCGCCATTAATTGCGTAGACGGGGATACCGTAATCGCGAACCAGAGAGGCGGCCACGTCATCCTGGGTGGACGAAGGATTCGAGGCGCAGAGCACGATGCAGGCGCCGCCATCCCGCAGAGTGATCATCAGATTCGCCGTCTCCGTGGTGACGTGCATGCACACGGAAACGCGAATCCCGGCGAACGGTTGAGCCTTGATGAACTGCTTGCGGATGGTCCGGAGTACGGGCATCTGCTGAAACGCCCAGTCGGTGCGGCGCTTGCCCAGGTCCGCGAGGGTAATGTCCTTCACATCGCAGGGCACCGTGACTGTTGCGTTCGTGGTCATAAAATTTCGTTTCGGGGGCGGGCGATGGGGCCTGCCCCCGAACGGCTAGTGAGCGGCGGTTGCTACCTGGGCATTCTGACGCAATGCTTCGGCCTTGTCCGTTGCCTCCCACGAGAAGGTCTTCTCAGTCCGGCCGAAATGGCCGAACGCGGCGGTCAGGCGATAAATGGGGCGGCGAAGCTTCAGGCTCTCGATCATTCCCTTAGGCGTGAGCTCGAATGTGGAGCGGATAAGCTCCACGATGCGGGCGTCCGGCACAGTGCCGGTTCCGAACGTGTTGACCATAACGGAAACGGGCTCGGCAACACCGATGGCGTAGGCGAGCTGCACTTCCACGCGCGTGGCTAGTCCGCCGGCCACGATGTTCTTGGCAATGTAGCGGGCCATGTAGCAGGCGGAACGATCCACCTTCGTGGGATCCTTTCCAGAGAACGCACCGCCGCCGTGACGGCCCATGCCGCCATAGGTGTCGACGATGATCTTGCGGCCGGTGAGGCCCGTATCGCCATGAGGTCCGCCAATCACAAAGCGGCCGGTGGGATTGATGTGATACTTGGTGCCGGAATCGACCATATTCGACGGGATGATAGCGTCGATGATATGCTTTTTCACTTCGGCCCGGAGGGTTTCGGTGCTCACGTCCTCATCGTGCTGGGTGGAGACGACAACGGCGTCGATGCGGACGGGTTTATTATCCACGTACTCCACGCTGACCTGCGATTTGCCGTCGGGGCGGAGGAAGCCCAGTTTGCCGGCCCGGCGAATATCGCTCAGTTGGCGGACCAGTTTGTGCGCCATCATGATGGGCAGCGGCATCAGCTCTGGAGTTTCATCGCAAGCGTAACCGAACATCAGGCCTTGATCACCGGCGCCGCCGGTATCCACGCCCATGGCGATGTCGGGGGACTGCGCCTGTATCATGTTCGATACGGCGCAGGTCTTGCCATCGAACCCATAGGCCGCGTTGTTGAAGCCAATATCGTTGATCACTTCGCGGGCCAGTTTCGGCACATCGACGTAGGTGGTAGTGGTGATCTCGCCCGCAACCACGCAGATTCCGGTAGTAACCAGGACTTCGCAAGCCACCCGGCCAGTGGGGTCGTCCTTTAATACGGCGTCCAGGACCGCGTCGGAAACCTGATCCGCCATCTTGTCGGGGTGTCCTTCCGTAACGGATTCCGACGTAAAAATATGCCTGAGATTATCTGCCATCTTTATGATTGGTTCCTTTGATGCCAAACGACATCTGCCAAGCCTAAGCGAGCGGCTTGCCTGATTGGTTCCTCCTTTGACCTGCGGATTAACGAGGGCCGGAGTAGTCCAAAATACTAAGTGTATCGAAGCCGAACTAATGGCGTCAATCGGCCTGGAGACCTAAGGCGGTCGATTAACCCTCATCGCGGTGGACGGTTTCCATCGAAAAGCCGCCAGGCACTCGACGACATACTCGGCGCCGTCTGCTTCCGGAGTACTGTAGCGGACCCATTCGCCGGGTTTCGTAACGATGGCCTGGCTGGCGCGGACAGCGGTCACTCCTGCTTTGTGCCCGACGCGGAGCATTCCTCTCAAGACGACGGTAAACCTAAGAACGGCAGTTGGACTTTTCGAGCGTGGATTGTCCCTATCGAATCGGATACTTCCAACCGCTGCGCAGTTTACGTGGAGGGTGAAAAGCAGCAGCGCCCGCACCCCAAGCGCCGCCGCGGCATCCGCGCTGCTCCGATAGAACGCCCCCGCATTCATCGTGGCCGCCGACCCCAGCGTAAACACCACCGGCGCCGCCCCGGAATCGAAGAATGGCTCGAGCTCAGGGTTCGCCGCTGCTTCGTCGCTGCCCGCATCCGCGACGCAAAAGCCAGGCCTGTAACCTGCAGCGCCGCCGGAGCGTACTTGCTCACCCAGGGACAGAACTCTTCGGCGTCCACGCCACGTTCTTTAAGCGATGGAAAGTATTGACGCAGTCGAAACCGGCTCGACGGGTCGCGACGGCTTGACGTCAGTGCCGCAACCCGGATGCCTTTGCCGCGCGCAACCGTTCTATCAGCGCCAGGTATCGGGTTAGATGTGCCTCGGAGGTCCATTCGGCGCACCACTTAGTGTATCCCGCTTCGCCCATCCGGGCCCTTTCCGCGGGCTGGTTCTGCATTCGCGCGAGCAATCCCGGGAGTTCGGAATCCTTACGGAAAAGCAGCCCGCACCCGCTCGATTCGACAATCTCCTGCAATGGTCCGCGGGCCCTGGCGATGAGCGGCGTATGAGCCGCCAGCGCTTCCAGAATCACCAAGGGAAAAACCTCCATCCCGAGCGATGGAACAAGCACCGCAATCGCGCTTCGATAGTAATGGGCCAGATGTTCCCGGCCCACCTTCCCCAGAAAGACGATATTCGAGATTCCCCGTGCCGCCTGGTGCAAGGACGCCGCTTCGCTGCCTTCTCCCGCGATCAATAAATCAGCGCCCGGATAACTTCGAAATGCCGGCAACAGCGTGTGGATACCCTTCAGCTTTTCGAGCCGTCCTACATATAAAAAGAAGGGGCGTCCGGCGGGCGGTATGTCCTCCGGGGCCGGCTCCCAGGCGTCGTGAAAGTTGGGCAGCGTCTCAATATACATGGGCAATCCCGAGGCCAAGTGAAGCGCGCGTGTGAATTCAGTGGGTGCCAGAAACGCGTCGATCCGCTGCAGCGCCTGGTGAATCAGGTTGGTATAGCGCCACAGTTGTGGAGGACGATGGAAGTGCAGCGAGCATCGAATGCATTGCTTAACTTCGCAAGGTTCCCGATTATTGCGGAAAAGCACGTGCATCGGGCACAGCAGCCAGTACTCGTGTATCGTGTAAAGCTTCAATCCCGCGCCGTAGCTAAGTACGCCCGGTCCGCCCAGAAGCGATACGTTGTGGAAGTGCGTCACATCGAACTGTCCCTCGTCCAGAATGCGCTTGATCTACGCGCCTTTGAATAACGGAAAGCCGGTCTGTTGGGTGGCCAAGGGAGAGAGCCATTGAAAGGGACTGCTTAACCCGTGAACAGTGATCGACGCATCGGGAGTGACCACCTCGGCCGGAGGCTTTCCGCCAACAGCGAAGTAGCTGTCCTTGCAGTGAATCACGGTTACCTGGTGTCCGCGGTTCGCGAGTTGCCTGCTCAACGCACGCACGAAGATCGCATCACCGCCAAAGGAGTAAGGCGGATAAAACGTCGTGATCATACAAAAGCGCATCGGCAGTGTCCAGACTTAACGGAATCGCGACATCGTACAGCTTGGCCACCCGGCTCCGGCAAGGGGCCGGCCTGAAAACTTATGATGGCGGATGACCAGAAGCAACGCATTCCGGATAACACTCCCGCCATACTGGAAAGAAATCCTCCGGCATCTTCAGCCGATCCGCACGAAACGTGCCGGGGGTACGCTTTTGAAATTTATCAACATGCGCAAGAAGTGGGCCTTCAGTTTACCGTACAAAACCACGGCGAGCGATCCGGTAGCCATTGATTGGTCTCATGTTTGAGGTTGCCGAGTGATTCTGTCACCGCTTTGCTAGAAGCGAGTGCTGATGAATCAACGGTAGTTGCAACGGATGAATGCAATCGAGAACCCGGGTGGCCGGACGAATCCCGTTGAAGGAAGCCGCCGAATATTTGAACTTGAGCGAGCGGTAAATCAAACGGCCGCCTACCAGGGTTGCGACCGTTTCGAATACTTCCGTCCGATCTCCGAAGTCTCCGCACCGCTCGCGCCGGAAGCGCCAATCATCACGCCCTCATCGATCATCTGCGTAATGTTCTTGGGGTTCACTGAATTCAAGAAGAATATCTTGTGAGCTTTCGTCGCGGCCAGCACTCGCGCTCTCGCCGCACGCAGGGGCGCGGGCATCGAGCCTTCGCCGGTCTCAAACGGGAATCCAAGCGAGAGCGCCATATCGCTGGGCCCCCACTCCGCAAACGCGATACCGGGAACGCTAAGGCTTTGCTCCACGTTCGACAGCGCGTGTTTGTCTTCGATCTTGAGGCCAAGAATGATCTCGCCATCGGGGTTTAGCGGCCATACATCTGCTTTCCGAAGATACTCCTGGTCCGAAATGCCCCAGATTTTCGCCGCGCTGGCGATGCCATGCACGCCGCGGCGTCCCTCGCCAAGTCCCGCTCCTACTCCCAGTTTCGAAGTCGGGAATCGCACCGCTTCCACGAAGGCCCTGACGGCGTCAGGCGACTGCGCATGACAAAGCAGAATGCCATGAATTCCGGTGGCGAGCACCTGCTTTACCATCCACGAATTCATACGCATGGTGATTTCGTCGGTTCCGTCGGTGGGAAGAGTAACGATGACGGCCGGCGTGCGATGTCCACTTTTTATCGGCCCCACACTCGCCAGGCCCCGCATGAACTCACCCAACGCGGCCACATCGAACGGAGCATGTTCCATATCGAAATTGATGTAGTCGGCCCAGGTGTTTGCCATCTTCACGCCCGCCTGGAAGTTGGCGCCCATCCCTTCGTGGCTGCCCGTGTAGTAGATAGGCTGGCCCTGGGAAAGAAGATCGATGGCCTTATTAATCCGTTTTGCAGTCTGCGCCGAGGCAAGGCTGGCGCATAAAAGGATACAGAAAAATATTCTATACATGTTATTTCTCCCTGCTCTTTTGAAGTTCGCTGAGACGCCGCTTTAGAAACTCCGCGTATTCCTTCTTCAGCGCCGGATCCGTGGGGGAACCGTAAATCTCGCTCGACTTATACTTCCCTTCATCGAATTTCTTGCGCGTCCACTCGTCGTGAATGTGAATCTCATCGGCGCGGTCCAACACGCCTTTCACTTCCTGAGGCGGAATGAAATACAGTCCTTCGCGGTCGCCGAACACCAGATCGCCCGGCATCACCGTGACGCCGCCGATCCGCACCGGGATGTTGATGCCGGTCAGCATTACTTCGCCGATGGGCGTGGGGTCTACGTGGCGAAAGTAGGCCGCCATATCCATTTTGGCAATCCCGTCCAGATCGCGAATGCCGCCATCCACCACAAGTCCGCCGCTGTGAGTGGCTTTCATCACATAGTAGAACAGGTTATCGCCGACCATCGTCCCGTTCACTTTCTTACCAAACAGATCTACCACCAGCACGTCGCCCGGTTGCAGCATATCGATCGCGGTTTGATTCTTCAGGCGGGGGATGCCGTTAGCCTTGGCTTTCCCCTCGGCCACCTGGTCCACGTCAGGCCGGGCCGGCATGAACTGTACGGTAAACGCACGGCCCACCATCGTCTTGCCCGGGTGCAGAACGTGAAAACCGTCGGCATACTGATTGCGGTAACCTTTGCCGGGAAGTACGGCCCAGACTTCTTCGGACGACATTTCTTTCGCCCGCTCAATCATCGAGTCCGGAACCTTCGGCCTGCCGTCCGGCATCCGCTCGAACGGGTTCTGAGTTGTATAGTCGATCAACTCCTGTTTGGAGAAATTACTGAACAACTGTGCTTGAGAGGCTCTTGGCGCCAGCAGAGTAATTGCGCCGAGGCCGAGCGTTAGCGCGATCATTCGCGTGGATTCGTTTTTAAGGTTTCGATACATCCGGTTTCTCCTGTTGCCATCCGCGGGCTGGGTCAATTGTATTTCATTCAGGGACGAACAACGGAGCCGTCAAGAGCGCGATCCGTCCGGTAGTGTCCACCCTGACGCGCATCTCCAATCGGATACTTTGCCGCGAGTTGTTCGTTGATGTCGATGCCAAAGCCCGGCTTGTCCGATCCGTACATATAGCCCTTCCGGATTTCCGCCCTACCGGGCAGCACCTCCCGCACTACATCCGGAAAATGATTTTCCTCCTGGATGCCGAATGCCGGGCTGGAGATATCCACGTGATAAGCCGCGATCTGATTCACCGGATCGTCTTCTCCGCCTTCCTGAAAGGCCGTCCGCACTCCGTGCATCCCGCATCCCGCATACCGCCGCCATCTTGCGCACGGGCGTGATTCCTCCGATTGCGGTAACGCGGCATCGCGTGAAGTCGATCAGGCGGTTTTCGATCGGCGGCATAATTTCGAACGGGTGTGAGAAAACTTCCCCCACCGCCTGTGGCGTGGAGCAGACCTGCCGGATCTGCTTGTACCATTCCACCTGTTCCGGAGCCAGCACATCTTCGATGAAAAACATCTGATACGGCTGCATGCGGCGGCAAAATTCCACGGCGTTGATTCCGCTCAAATGCGAATGGACATCGTGCAGCAGCTTAGGCTCGAACCCAACCTTCGACCGCACATAATCGAATATGTCCGGTACGGCGTGAACGTACATTTCTTCATCGAAGGCCAACCCGGTGTAGCCGCCCTCGGGACGGTTGCCCTGCCCGGCGGGAAAGAAGCCACCGCCGCCATACCCGTTCTCGCCGAACTGCACCCGGATGTGGCGGTATCCGGCGGCCATCGATTTCAGTACCGCGCCGGCGGCGGACTCTTTGTCCTTTCCGCCAACGTGATCGTAGCAGGCCACGGCGTCCCGGGTCTTCCCGCCCAGCAGTTCGTGGACAGGCATGCCCGCGCGCTTGCCCTTTATGTCCCACAACGCCATGTCCATTGCGGCCGGCACGTTGTTATTGATTGGACCGGTGCGCCGGTAGGTCCGGTAGTTGGCGCTATTCCAAAGATCCTCAATGCGGTTTGCGTCTTTCCCGATCAGCCACGGAATCAGGCTCTTCTCAAGAGCGGTAATCACCGTCTGTGTCTGGTATGCGTTGTTGGCGGCGCCAATGCCGAAAAGTCCGGGCTCGCTGGTGATCAACTTCAGAAAGACCCAGCGATAACGGCCACCGGCGCTGGTTGAAATCACCTTCGCGTCTTTGATAATCAGCGGAGGCAATCCGTGCATACGGCTTTCCGCCTGCTGCGCGGCAGCCAGCGGCATGATCGGAGCCGCCGCAAGGGCCTTCCCAAAGTTTCGTCTTGTCAGCATGATATGGTCTTCCTTGAGAACGGGCCGTCAGGCAGTCGCGTCGGAAGTTACATCATGTGCGTCCGGGCAAGGTCAATACCACGAATTGGGCCACACACCGGAATCAGCCGGGATAGAGGGATCAGCTAATGGAACTGGAGTTAACTGGACACGTGGCGGTAGTTACGGGCGGAGCCGGCGGCATCGGCTTGGCCTGTGCCCGCGGACTAGCCCGTGAAGGATGCCGCGTCGCCTTGTGGGACGTGTCCGCCGGCGCCGGTGACACCGCCGCGGATCTCGCCGCGGATTTCGGAGTTCCTTCACTCGGTCTGGTTGTCGATGTCAGCGATTTCCCGGCAGTCGAAACCGCCGTGAAGCAAACAGAAGCCGCGCTGGGGCCGATCTCTCATCTCGTCCATGCGGCGGCGATCGGGTCGGGGAAGTTCGGCTTTCCCTTCACCAATCTGAAGCCGGGCGACTGGTTGCGGGTACTGGACGTCAATGTGCTTGGTATGGTCCACGTAGCACACGCGATCGCGCCGGGAATGGTCGCCCGGAAAGAGGGGACGATGGTGTTTGTGGCTTCCGTTGCAGGACAGATTGGTTCCCAGACCGATCCGCCTTACAGCGCGAGTAAAGCGGCAAACATTAATTTTGCTCAGTGCCTGGCCAAGGATCTGGCGCCGCACAACATTCGCGTCAATATCGTGAATCCGGGCATGGTGCGGACGCCGCTCAACCGGCAGGTCTGGCAGGCATGGTGCGAGCAACAACCACCCGAACGGCGTAGTTCCTATGAGGATTGGGGCTCCGGCAAGGTTCGCGCCGTAGCGCCGCTCGGCCGCTGGCAGGAGACTGAAGATGTGGCGGACATGGTGACGTTCCTATCCTCCGCGCGGGCCGACCAGGTGACCGGGCAAACTATCAATGTGGATGGCGGCCAGGTGATGCATTGGTAACCCCCCGTGCCTCTAGTTCTCGTTTCGGAATGGGAAGTTCGACGATTCCGCCGCCGCCAGGATACTCTGGCAGTATGAGAGCCTCTAAGCTCGCTCTGCCATTGGTTGCCTGCCTGCTGCTTGCCGCGCCCCAGCCGGCCAAGCCGTGGGATTTGAAGCAACAAACAGTTGACGCGTGGGAGGCGTATGTAGGCGGCGCGGTTGTCCGCATGAAAGCCCGCCTACTGCCGGATGGCACTTTCCTGTGGTCCGATGAAACGCCGGAGATCCGGCAGAGAGTTAAGAATGGGGAAGTTGTGGTGTCCCCAATCCGGGGCAATGGCAGAACCGCCGTTCCGCGCGGCCTGATCCATCACTGGATTGGCGCCGTATTCATCCCGAACGCGTCGCTCGACGATGTTCTGGCGCTGGTCCACGACTACGATCACTATAAGGATTTTTACCAGCCAACGATAGCGGATTCGAAATGTCTCTCCTGCGCCGAATCGCCACACGCATACTTCTTGCGCTTCTTCAAGAAAGTGCTGTTCGTAACATCGGTCACCGATGTTGAGTACGAGTCTCCGATTTTCCGTCTCGGCGACGACCGGTCCTACAGCCTGGCAGCAAGCACGTCTGTCCGGGAGGTTCAGGATTACGGCAAACCGAACGAGTCGCGCGGTACCCCTGGCCACGGGAAAGGCTACGTTTGGCGCATGCAAAGTATTTCCCGCTATCAGCAGCGGGATGGAGGTGTATACATGGAGTTGGAGGCGTTTGCCTTGAGCCGGGATATTCCCCTCTCTTACCGTTGGCTGGTGAGTCCGATCATAAGCCAGCTATCGAGGAATGAACTTACGGCGTCTCTTACCCAGAGCCGGGATGCGGCCCGCCTGAGGCAGCACCCCTTGCACAGCGAAGCAAAATAAAATAGCCGTGCTCGTTATTCGCGGCTTATTCACTCGCAGGCCGCGAATACCGCAGGATGGCCGCGATCGGTCCGGCCCCTGCCAGTTGCAGCGGATCCAGAATGTATACCTCGCCTCCGGCATGAATCGTTTCCACGGCAGCGGCGTTTAGCAGGTCCTGTTCGCCTTCCACGCTGTTCAGTGCCGCCGGATAAAGCGGCCCCGGAAGGCCCAGGTATTCGGCCCCCTTCGCCAACAGCAGCCGGTGAACCCGTCCCTCATGTGCCGCCTCCAGCACTTTTCGAACGTCGCTCACCACGCGGTCGCGGCGAGTGGCTTCGCGGAACTCTCTTAGGGCGTGCTCCGCCTCGCGCTGCGTGTTTTCCGTGAGGGCCTCCTGCGCCCTGGCGCCAATTTCCGCCCAGGTTAGATAGTCCGGGCTGGTGTGGCGCGCATAGAACACGTGCGGATGCCCAGCCGCCCTACGGTACGCCGCCAGTTCGTACTCCACGCCAATCATCACCAGCGGCGCGCTTCCCAGCACGGTTCCTAACTCGCGGTCCACGGTGCGGAAGTAATTATGCAGATAGTCGTTGTCTTTCTCCCGGTCCGACAGCGTCCCAAAGTGCACGCCTCGCATCTGACCCGTAGAGGCACCCGACGCAGAGCGGTTCTCCAGATCGTGATCCGGCTGGTCGAAGCCTCCAAAGTCGGCCAAACTCTGAGGAATCGTGGGAGGAAGCGGAATTTCCTCGCACTGGCCATCGCTCCAGCGGCCCAATCGCAGGTGCTTCCTGCTGATCGCCATTACATAGAATTCCCGGTCGTGGATCAGGCTGGGAAGCAAGGGCGTGATGTGCGCATGAGTGGCCACCACTAAACGTTCGCCGACGCGCGAAGGCACGCGAAAGTGCTGAAAGAACCCGGGAGCCCCGAACATCACCGAGTCGCCTGCGCCAGCCATTGTCGCGGGATCGCTTGCAACTTCCTCGAAACGGGAAAGCAATTCGTCCGTCCGGCCCCGATAAAGGCGCCGCTCCAATTCGGCGGCGGCGCTCCTCAGAATCGCCTTCAATCGCGGACTCCGGGGCAAATCGGATGTTCCCGGGTGGCATGCCGGCAGGTACACCGTAAGGAAGGGACCGGGCGAGGCACAAACCTGCTTCAGCGAACTCTTGACCAGTAATTCCAAAGTCTTATTTGAGACGGATGTCATGGCTGTTACTCCTCGTGGCGGATCTTACGCAGCGGCTACGGAAATCTTCTTCGATGTATCCGCAGCGGCCTTATGGGCTACGATCTTCAGCACGCCCTTGTCCAGCTTGGCCGTTACTTGGGCGATATCAATGGGTTCCGGAAGCCGGATGCGCCGGAAGAGAGACTGATCGCTGAACTCGGAGAAACGCACCTCGCCAGCCGTTCTCTCCCTCTTGTGCCTTGCCTCAGCCTTTACCAACAAGGAATCCGGCAGGGCAGTCACCTCAATCTCGCTGGCATCAAAGCCAGGCAAAGCAACGCGCGCCTCGAATTCGCCGGTGGTATCGAGAAGTTCGGAGCGAGGCACGCAAAGCAATTGCTTCTCGGCCTCAAACCAGTGCTCCAACTGCTGCCCGGCTGGGCGTCCATATTTTTCGAACAGTTCAAAAGCTCTTTGTCCAACTCGCTCTGTGAAGCTTTGAAGTTCGTTTATCCACGAAACCGGCAGGGCCTTTTCTTCAGCCGCTTTTTGAACGGGAATGTTTGACATATTACCTCCATGTCTGGAGTTCCCGGATATCCGGGAGAACCCACACCTTCGACTGGGCACTTCGACTGCCAATCGAAAGGCTTCACAGATGTCAAGGACTTGCAGGAAATACATCAAGCATCTGGGTGTTGTGGCGCGAACCTGATGGTGGCTTTCGCGCATGGCGATGCGCCATTGGGTGTTTTACGCAGGAGTCACTTGATGCAACAGTTCAGGTACCCCCTGAATTTCAGCGAAATCAGGCGTCCATTCGATCCCACAGGGTGCAAAGATGCGACGCGCCCCAGAAGCGGTGACGAAGAATCAACAATGTGGCAACCGCTTTGAACTCGCGGTCAGTGCAAAACCAAAAGCGGCGAAGGATCTGAGGGGAGTACCTGAAGTGTTACTACTTTAGTTCGATTCGTGTGGCTGGCGTGGATTTCCAAACGGCCTTTCCTTCCGGATCGATGTAGGCGGAGCCATCCGTGGTTTGTACCAGGGCGAGACCGTGCCGGAAGTCGGTCGCGGAGAAATAGATATTAGGGATCTTCAGGGCTCCCGTGGGGTCGAGATATCCATAGAGCCCGTCCAGTTTAATGCGTGCCCGGCCGGCGGCGAAGCTGTGAGCTTCTTCATATTTTCGCAGCGGGAATGCGAGCTCGCCCTTCGCGTCAATCCACCCGAGAACGTCATTCTCCCGCGCCAGGGCCAGGCCTTCGGTGGAAGGCTCGATTGGTTTGAGTTTCCGTTTGTCTTCAGTGAGCGTGTTTCCCTGCACGTCGATCATGATCCACTTGGCGCCTTCCTGCACGCGCGCGAAGCCGTTTTGAAAATTCTGAGCATCGTTGTACTTCGCCGGGATAGCCCAGGCGCCGGTTGCATCCTTGTATCCCCAGGTAAAACCTTCTTTGACAAGCAGCCGCCCATTGAAGAAGAGGTTCGGATTGTTCAGATGCTCGCCCATCGACTGGCGGATGATGATCTTTCCCGAAGTGTCAAAGTAACACCAGTCATGATCGAGGCCAGCGACCGGGAGATTGGCCGGATCGTCGGGAAATTCGCCGGCTGGCATAAATTGCGGCGGAATTACCAGCTTGCCGGCAAGGTCGACAAACCCGTAAGTCGTGGGCAGGCGACGGCCGGAAGCATCAGTGCGGCCGGAGGCCTGAACGCGCAGAAGTCCGCGGTGAAAATCTCCCAGCACCCTGTAGGGAATCTCGGCGATGAGCTTTCCCGATGGGTCGATGAGTGAATACCTGGAATCCTGGCGGACAATAGCCCGGGAATTATGGAAATCCTCGGCCCCATCGTACTTCGGCTCGATGACGACTTTGCCGGAGAGGTCGGTATAACCGGAAAGCGTGCCGGTTGTGACGCGGGCTCTGCCTTCAGAGGGTTCGGCGACAGCATCGTATTGCGGCGAAACCACAACAGCGCCCGCCCGGTTAATGAAGCCGAACTTTCTGCCATCGCGAATCGGAAAGAGGTAATCGTTGGTGCGGGATTGAGCCGACGCGTAGACAAAGGCGAAGAGGCAGACCGAGGCGTATCGGCGCTTCATGCGATCAGATCTCTATCTTCGTCCCCAGCACTACCAGAAATTTGGCGAGCCACTCGGGATGCGCCGGCCAGGCGGGGGCGGTAACCAGATTGCCGTCCACCTGTGCCTGGTCGACCGGGATATCCGCATAGGTGCCTCCGGCGGCCGTGACTTCCGGTCCAACGGCGGGGTAGGCGCTCACGCACCGGCCTTTCAGAATGCCCGCCGCGGCCAGAATCTGGGCGCCGTGGCACACCGCCGCGATGGGCTTGTTGGCGTCAGCGAAGTGGCGGACAATTTCCAGGACTTTCTGGTTGAGGCGAAGGTATTCCGGAGCGCGTCCACCCGGGATCAGCAGCGCGTCGTAGCTTTCGGGACGCACTTCGTCGAAGGTGGCATTGAGGGCAAAATGGTGTCCCGGTTTTTCGCTGTAAGTCTGATCGCCTTCAAAGTCGTGGATGGCGGTGCGCACGGTCTGCCCCGCCTTTTTGCCCGGGCAAACGGCGAAAACGTCATGCCCAACCATTAACAAGGCCTGAAACGGCACCATTGCCTCGTAATCTTCTACGTAATCTCCAACTAACATCAGGATCGATTTTCTAGCCATCTTGTTCCTTCGCGGCAATGCTCACCAGGGCCGCTGCCAGCGCGCTCAATAACACTATGACAGATAGACCTACACGAAGATTGGTCCATTGCGAAACGAACCCAATCGCCGGCGGCCCGACCAGAAAGCCCATATAACCGATTCCGCTGACGGTGGCGACACCGGCGCCCTCGCTCATCGATTTGATTTTTCCGCCGGCGGCGAACACCAGCGGAATAATGGAAGAAAAACCCGCACCCGCCAGCGCAAACCCAGGCAGCGCCCAATAGGGTGATTGGACCAACAAGGTTGACGCCAGCCCGCACGCGGCCAGGATACCTCCACCGCGGATAGTCCATGCGGCTCCCAGGCGAACGGTGATGGCGTCTCCGAATAATCGAAAGATTGCCATGGAGGCACAGAAGATGGCGTAACCGGCGGCGGCTAAACCGGGACCTGCCTGGAGGACTTCTTTCAGGTAAATGGCGGTCCAATC
>JANXXV010000567.1 GCA_025350445.1 Bryobacteraceae bacterium
GACTTCCTCGTCTGCGGTTGCGGAAGCCGGAATTGGCGCTGCGGCTGCAATGAGACATTCGTGAGTTTTCTTGGCGGTGCCCATTCCAGTTCCACCTTGGGCATCGCGATCAGAGCGAGGCTGGAGGGATATTCGCGGGTAAACGGCAGGTCGAGCGCGGCGGTTGTCACCTCGGGATCCAGCAGGCGATCCAGGCGAACGAAGCGGATTGAATCAGGCACTACTAACAGCACCACGCTGGCGGCTATCGCCCTGCCGGCCCAACCCTGCCAAACCCCCGGCCGCAAGACTGACACCGGATGAGCCTGCCGGGCTGGCAGCGGGCTGCCGGGAGTACTTGAGATCAGCGGTGACACCGCTTCCTGCGCCAGCTGAAACTTATCGATTCTCGCTGTGAGCGCACACATGTCTTCCAGACACTTTGGGCAATGGAGACAGTGTTCTTCCACGGCCCTCGCCAACGACGTGGCAGGATTGCCCAACAGGTAAACGTTAATTTCTTCAGCCGATAAGTGTGTCGATGCGCGGTTGTCCATGTTAAATCTCCGTGCAAGTTTACTTTGAAGATTATCCCACAATCAGGAGGAACAAGAAAGTCAAATATGATCTTTGGTAAACTTTGGTCGGCCGAGCGTCCTAAACCGGTTGGAAGCGATCACCGGAAGCGGTCGGCTCCAAGAGCTTGATCTTGGCGTTGGAAGCCTTTTCTGAAGTCTCTTCCAGAGTTTCGAAACCCTTTGCAGTCAATACGTAGCGGCCATTGTCACCGCGCGCGATTCGACCGGATTCCTTCAGGTACCACAGGCTGAGTTCCAGATGCTCCCTGGGGCAGCCGAGCAAGTCTTCGATTTCGAAGAGGGTAAGACTGGGCTTATCTGGTTCGCTGATGCGCTTGGTGCAAAGCAGGGACAGGATGCCCATGCGCTTTCGCTTTTCACCTTCAATCCCCTGGACCGCGCTTGTCTGATCGAAAATCTTCCACTTCAAGCCGCTGACAAGCTTGTGCTCAACGTCATAGGCCGCGCGCCGTTCCAGATCCGTGAGCACCCGATACGCCTCCAGGACGAGCGTGAAGGCTTCCACGTCTCCCGTTTCTTTGTTGTCCGGATGATAGTGCTGCGCCAGGAGCCGATATACCCGGTGAATCGTCTCCGGATGAGCGTTCGGGCTAATCTGGAGTACCTCGTAATAGTCGACGAATCCATCTTGCTGCAAGAAACGAACCTCCTGATGATCTCAGTATGGAGGTTCGGCCGGAACCTTAGCAATCGGGCGTTAGTACTAGGATCTTCAAGGATTATTCCGGCCTGCCCCTACCAATGGGGGGAGCGTATTTTTCTGATGATTCTCTCGGCTGGAGCGCGGATTCAAGGACCGGGAGGCACGGACTTCAGAACGATGCGAACCAGCTTCCACGGTTGATCGGCTGCATTCTCAAGAGCCGGAGATCCGCTCGCGACCCAGACGGCGCTGCCATCGTTGAGCTTCACAACTACTGAAGGCAGGTCAGTGGCCGCGCACTTCTGGTGAGGCTCGCAGGTGGACTTCTCGATCCGGATCTGGGCGTTTTCAAAGCCCCGGTTCTCCGGTGCCGGAATGCGGATGTCATTTGACGGCAATTCGAGCGGCTCCGTCTTCAACTCGACTCGAAGATACTCGCTGGGAATTGCGCTGAGGCTCTCCACTTCATGCCGTTCCACCATGCCGCGATTGAAGCGAATGGCGCCCGCTTTTACCGCCGGCCGGTCAATCGAATACCCTTCGTCGTGCAGAAAACGGATGGGGCCTCCGTCGGTGGTGTACACGTAAACGGTTGGCGTCGCCGGATGCGTGTGCGTTTTCGACTTCCCAAACGGAGCATAGGTGACGCGTGAGATCCGTACCCATTCGTTTTCAAATTCCAGCTTGCATGGATCTTGCGCCAAAGACGCGAGCTGTGCGAAAGACGCGCTGACAGCCAGTACGATCAACAAAAGAGCGCGGTGCATGTCTATTGAATCGTGCTTGCGCCTTCGATGCCCAGGTCCGGGTTCGGAATGTTCTTGTTGATGTGATTGTCCAGATTGATCACGTACGTTTCTTTGGCATCGAGCAAGATGGGCGAATGCGTGGCGCAAATGATACGGAATTTTTTCTGATCGGCAAGCTCGAGCAGCATCTTTAGAATCCGGCGCTGGTTCGATTGGGAAAGAGCCATCTCCGGCTCATCCAGCAACAGAAAAGTGCCGTCGGGCAGGCTGGGGAAGTTTTCGCGAAACATGCTCAGCATCACCTGGCCGTGGCTGGCCATTTGCAGAAACTCTTTCATCTCCGGCTGATCGTCAAAGTATTCCAGTTGCGTACGGGGATTGTGAGCCTCGGCGTCAAAGAGAAATACCTTGTGTACTTCAACTTTGCCGGGATCGAGCCGGTAAACGTAGTTTTCAATTTTCTCGCCGCGTAGCGCGTGGTAGATCGAGTGCAGCAGCGTGGACTTCCCGGCCCCGTTCTCGCCTTGCAGCATGATGACGGGATGCGAAAGGTCCACGATCATCGGCATGTGAAAATTCAGATTCATGAAAACGGGGTGGCCGAGAATTTTGAGGAACATAGGAGTGGGAAACTTTCAGGATACCATTGTGCGCATGAGTTACTTTTCAAAATGGGCCGCGGCCGGACTGGCAATCGCGGCATTGTGCGCCGCGCCGGCGGCGTTTTCCAAAGACGCGAAGGGCGGCAAATGGATTAAGATGTTCAACGGAAAAAATCTGGACGGATGGAAAGCCAATGAACGTCCGGAATCCTGGAAGGCCGTGGACGGGACGATTGTGGGCGACGGCGAGGCGAGCCATCTGTTCTTCATGAAAGAAGAGTGCGGAAACTGCGAGTTCAAAGCGATGGTGAAAATCAGCGACGGCGGAAATTCCGGCATGTACTTCCGGACAGCGTTCGGACCCGGATTCCCGAAGGGCTACGAGGCGCAGGTGAACAGCACGCATAAAGACCCGAAGCGGACCGGAAGCTTGTACAACTTCAAGAACGTGATGGAGCAACTGGTGCCGCCGGACACGTGGTTCACGCAGGACATCGTTGCGCAGGGAAACCACATCATCATTAAGGTGAACGATAAGGTGGCCGTGGATTACGTG
>JANXXV010000570.1 GCA_025350445.1 Bryobacteraceae bacterium
TCAAACCACCCGAGTGGATTTCAACCTCAGCGTAGGGGCACAGCAGCAATCCGTGACCGTCTCGTCGAACGCAGGTGTGATCGATTCGGAAACCGACGCTATTGCGTCCAGCTATGGCAGTGAAAAGATCCTGACTCTGCCGGCGAACTTCCGTGCCTCCACCAGCACCACACCGTATCCGCTGCTGTCCACACTCACTGGCGTGCAGGCGGATAGCGGCAGCGACACTTATCTTTCGATTCAGGGCGGCATGCCCAACCAATCGGAGCTTTCCATCGACGGGATATCGGCGCAGAGCATCCGCCAGAACCGGCCGCTGATTGAAATTTTCCCCTCGGTGGAAGCCATCTCTGAGATCAAAGTGCAAGGCGTCGGCAACTCCGCTGAATACGGATCGGCTGGCGACATCACCGCCATCAGCAAGAGCGGCACCAATGTTTATCATGGCTCGGCGGTTTGGAATTATCAGAATGCCGAATTTGATTCCATCCCCTTTGGTTCCAACTCCAAACCGGAAAAGGAAGTGAACAACTACGCGTTCGCCGTGGGCGGTCCGGTACTTTTACCGAAAATCTACAACGGCAGGAATCGCACATTTTTCTTCGCGGATTACGAGGCGCTCTCTTATCCCCGCACTTCGACTTACCAAAACTACGTGCCAACGGCGGCGATGAAGAACGGAGATTTTTCGCAGGAAAAGGGAACCCTTTCGGATCCGTTGACGGGCAAGCCTTTTCCCGGAAACGTAATTCCGGCCAGCCGCATCAGCCCCATCTCCCAGGCCCTGCAGAAGACCTTCTACCCCGACGCGAACAACGGCAGCACCACCGTTTCGCACAATAACAACTGGAATGTGAACAAGGCCTCCGACATCCAGTCCAAGCAATTCGATATCCGCGGCGACCACTATTTCTCCGAGAAGCAGCAGGTATTTGCCCGCTATAGCTGGAAAAATGCCACCAGGCTAAGTCCGAATGATGTCCTGCAGCCGAACACGGACAACACCCAGCAGAACCGGTCGCTGGCGGCTTCCTACAACGTTTCCATCAAGGCCAACCTGCTGAACGAATTCCGGCTTGGCTTCACCACCGACAGCCCGGGCAGCACATCTTCCTTCAACGGGCAGGACTTCCAAAAGTCGCTCGGCTTCCAGGGTCTTCCCACCACGCCTTTCAATGGCGTCACCGGCGTGGGATTCAACAACCTCACAGGCATCGGCGTGGGCCGGCTGGATGGCACGGAACTGTACCGCACATTCTCGCTCAACGACAACCTTTCGTGGACCCGCGGCGCGCACACCATCAAGGTTGGCTTCGATGTCCGCTGGATGCGATCCAAAACCACGCTCGGCTTCGTAGGATCGGATAATTACGGTAACGCCAACTTCGACGGTACCTTCTCCGGAAACGAATACGCGGACTTTCTTCTGGGCGCTCCGCACGATACCTCCTACGGCGATGTGCAGCACGATAACGACGGTTACTCGCAGCGTTATCAGGCCTACCTGCAAGACACCTGGCGCTTCAGCCAGAAACTCACCCTTGAGTATGGCGTGCGCTGGGACTTCAATCCTCCCTTCTACGACAAGTTTGGTTACGTCGGAAACTTCGACCCCAGCGTCGCCAGGACGGGCCGTGTGATTTATCCCAACGGTTACGGCAACCTGCTGGCGCCCGAATTCCTAATCGCGGTGAACGCTTGCGCGGGTACTCCGAATCTGCCATTGACCGGCCCGGGGCTTGCCGGTGTGCCTTGCACGCCCTTTGTGACGGCTTCGCAGGCGAACCTGGGTAACGGCCTCCGCCAGTCCCACCCATACAACTTCTATCCTCGATTCGGTTTCGCGTATCGTCCTTTCACCGATGGGAACACCGTGGTTCGCGGCGGGTTCGGCATCTACAGTTCCCCATTGTTGGGCGCTGTGCTCTACTCCCTTACCGGGACGGCGCAGACGGACGTCCGTACCTTCCAGAATGTTGGTGCAAACGGGCAGCCCACGTTCTATTGGCCGAATACGCACCTCAGCGGCAGCGGCGTCTCCACCGACGGGTACGGGTCGGCCTACTTCGGAACCGCCAACGCCATCGATCTGAAGAATCCCTACATGATGCAGTGGAACATGTCGATTGACCGCAACATCGGTTTCAACACCGGGCTGC
>JANXXV010000635.1 GCA_025350445.1 Bryobacteraceae bacterium
AATGCTGCGCAATCCCGAGATGGCGAACTCCCGGCCGATGACGATCACCACCATCCAGGCAGGTACTACATGAACCTGGACCAATGAGATCAGCGCCGCTGAAACCAGCAATTTGTCCGCGATGGGATCAAGCAATGTTCCCACGGTGGTGATTTGATGCCAGCGCCGGGCCAGGTATCCGTCTAACAAGTCTGTCAGTGCGGCCGCCCAAAATATTAACAGCGCCAGCCATTCGTTGGTGATTATCAGCCCGGCAGCCTCAAGCCGCAAGTTTTCCTGCACCAACACCGCTACCAGCAGTGGCACGAAGAAGATTCGAAGGAGCGTGAGCGCGTTAGGCAGATTCATCGGCGATAGATGTGGAGCGGATACTCAGGCCCGCGCGGGATGCCCGTCCCGCAATGTGCGAATGCTTCCCGGCATGTTCATCGGCACGCTAACCGGCACGCTAGTCAACCACGTAAGCAGCCAAACGCTTCTTAATCGATTCCGGAGTTTCGGCTACAACTTCAGCATACTCTTCACCTACCCGCTTCTCGATTACCCGCGCATACTCATGCAGAAAGTGCAACGGCGCGCCATCGGAATGCGGAAAGCGGAATTTCACGGTGGAGAGCGGATCGAGCGGCAGCATCTGGTCGATCCGCGAAAGTAGCTTATCGAAGCCTTCGCCCGATTTAGCCGAAACGGCCACAGCCTGCGGCGGTGCGCCGGAAACGACGGTATTTCCCAGTACTCTGCGGCAAACTGTGTCGGGATCGGCATCGGCATCCGGCAGCAAATCGACTTTGTTAAACACCAGCAACTGCGGTGTCGCCTCGGCGCCGATTTCCGCCAGCACCTTCAACACATGTTCGGTATGATTGGCCGCGTGAGGCGAGGAAACATCCACTACGTGCAGCAGGAGGGAAGCTTCCGTGATCTCCTCCAGCGTTGCCCGGAATGCCTTCACCAAAGTAGTTGGAAGATGGCGAATGAATCCTACTGTATCGCTGAGCAGCACCCGGCGGCGGGAAGGCAAAGTCAAGTGCCGGACTGTGGGGTCAAGCGTGGCGAACATCTTTGCATCCGCCAAAACACCGGCTCCGGTGAAGCGGTTAAACAACGTGGATTTTCCCGCGTTCGTATAACCGACAAGGCCGATGGTGGCAAGCGGCACGGCCTGTCTTTGCCGCCGCTGCACGGTGCGTCCGCTGCGCACGCCTTCGAGACTCTTTTCGATTTTCCGGATGCGGCGGAAGATCATGCGCCGGTCCGTCTCAAGCTGCGTTTCGCCCGGACCACGCGTTCCAATTCCGCCGCCGAGACGCGACATCTCAATTCCGTGCCCAGCCAGGCGCGGCAGAAGATAGTTCAACTGCGCCAGTTCCACCTGCAACTGGCCTTCGCGCGTCTTAGCGCGTTTGGCGAAGATATCGAGAATCAGCTGGGTGCGGTCGATGACCTTGCACTGCAGGACCTTTTCCAGATTCCGCTGCTGCGTGGGGGAGAGGTCGCGGTCGAATATCACCACGCCCGCCTTCAGGCTCTGTACGGCGGCTGTGAGTTCTTCCACCTTACCGGAGCCGATCAGTGTGGCGGCCTCTGCTGATGGACGCACTTGAACGGTGCGCTCAACCACTTCGGCGCCGGCGCTTTCGGCGAGCACTACCAGTTCATTGATGGATTCTTCGGAGTCGTATTCCGCTGCTTCAGGATTGGCGACTGGCCGTCTGGATGACCGGCCCTTCACTTCAAGTCCTACCAGAATGGCTCGCTCACGGGCGGCTGGAGGCAATGGGAAATTCTACTCCTCGGCGGTTTCGGACTCGCCTGCCCTGCCTGCCGCATGCGTAGCGGCCGGCGCGGCGGAAGGATGCGGATTCGACGCTATGTGCGCCGGACGGGAAACAACCACGGTGGAGATTGCGTGCTTAAAAATGAGCTGTTCCTGATTGCTCGCCTCCAGGATGACCGAGTATTTGTCGAAGCTCTTGATCCTTCCCGACAGCTTCACGCCGCTCATCAGGTAAATGGTCAAGAACGTCTTGTCCTTGCGCGCATTATTTAGAAAAGCTTCCTGGATGTTCTGCTGTGCCAGCTTTTCCATGTCCATTCCTCCGGCCTCTTCGGGTCTCAATGATTCGATTCTATATCAATCAACGTTCTTGCAAGTGTAACAGCTTTCCCGGTTGATCCAGAAATATTTTGAGCGCGCTATCATACAAGCTCGCCATGCAGCCTCCGCTCCAGAATGTGAAGGTGCTCGACTTCAGCCATGCCCTTGCGGGCCCCTACTGCACACTGCTTCTTGCAGCTTATGGGGCGACGGTCTACAAGCTGGAATCACCGGTGGGCGACATGGGACGGGGCTGGGGACCGCCATACTCGGATTCGCAGGCATCCTACTTTTTGGGTATCAACGCAGGGAAGAAAGGTATCTGCATTGATCTCAAGAAACCGGAGGGCCGCGATCTTTGCCTGGGACTAATTGCAAAGGCCGATGTGCTGGTGGAGAATTTCAGGGTGGGCGCCATGGACCGGTTGGGGCTCGGCTTCCAGCAGGTCCATCCCTTGAATCCACAATTGGTCTATTGTTCGATTTCCGGATACGGACAGGACGGGCCGTCGCGCGATGAGTCCGCAATGGACCTTATCATGCAAGCTGCCAGTGGACTGCTCAGCATCACCGGAACGGAAAGTGGGGAGACCGTGCGGTGCGGACACTCGGTAGCGGATATCACCGCCGGCATGTTTGCCGTAATCGGCATCTTAATGGGTCTGCGCGCGCGCGATCAAACGGGCGTTGGGCAGTATGTCGATGTTTCCATGTTCGATTCCATGATTTCCGCCATGGCGTCGAACTTTGCTAACTATCTGGGATCTGGAAAGGTGCCTGGCCCGCTGGGTACTGCCTTCGCGTCCATCGTGCCATACCGCACGTTTCAGACTGCCGACCGGGAAATAGCGATCGCCGTAGGCAGCGGGAAAATTTGGACGGATTTCTGCGTGGCGATCGGACGCCCCGGCCTGACGGCCCACCCGGATTACGCGACGAACGCAGAGCGCGTGGCGAATCGAAGAGTGTTGGAGCCGCTACTGGCTGAGATATTTTTGACGGACACCGCGGCGAATTGGTCTGCCCGTTTAATGCGTGCAGGCGTGCCGTCGTCACCGGTTCGCACGCTCGAGGACGTGTACCACGACCCGCAATCGGCGGTTCGCCGGATGTTCCCGCGGACAGGTCCGATGCCTGTCACCGGACTGCCAATCAAGATGGAATCCGCGCCAAGAGCGGCGCGCTCCACGGCGCCGCGCTTAGGCGAGCACACGCGCGAAGTATTGATAGATCTTCTCGGTTGCGACGAAGATTTTATCCG
>JANXXV010000637.1 GCA_025350445.1 Bryobacteraceae bacterium
CGCGTCGTTTCGCAAGTTATACCAGCCCATGCGATTGCCGCGCATTTCGCCGTACGCGCTTCGCCGCAGTTGAGCGACAATTTCAGCCGGGGTAATCTCATCCCCCACCATTACGATCTTCGGCGAGGCGAACAGCATCGAAGTGTTTGCGAAGGGGCCCGCGCTTAACTTCTGCTCGATCATCCGGGAATAGTGAACGTAGTAGTAGACGAAGGTGCCCAGCGCAACGGTATTCACCGCCAGGAAGGCAACTAGGAGCGCTTTGCCCCAGGGATGCAGGACGAACCTGACGAGGGCTGCTTTTTTCGGCACTTGAATGCGTACGGCCAAGAATGAGGTCCTTGCTTTCCAATTCTCGCACGGAAGCGCGGGGGGGCCGCACATTCCTGTAGCTTTATATTCCTCACCCCGGCGGGAGTGCTACGATATGATTTCCTTCCGAAAAGCAGGAGGAATAACGATCCGCCCCGACCGAAGCAAGATTCTTCCCGGCCTGGGACTGATACCGGACATGAAGCAACTGAAGCTGATGGCGGAGTTCACCGCACCCAATACGAGCCGCCAAGTCTATATCCGGCCGAACGAATCCATCTCTAATTGGTAATTTCACCGAAACAAACTATGCGAGCCCTAGCCCTACTATTCTCTTCTCTCCTTGTCGCGGGAATTGTCTTCGCGCAGGACCCCGCCGGCGGACGTAAGCAGTTCGAAAGCCGTTGCTCGGCATGCCATGGTGGCGACGGCACGGGAGGTGAGCTAGGGCCACCCATCGTTGGACGTCTGCAAGGACGTACCGACGCGGACCTCACCAGCATCATCGAGCAAGGGTTTCCGGATCGGGGGATGCCCGGCTTCAAAGTCACGCCGAACGAAAATACGGAGATCGTGACGTTTCTGCGATCATTGCGGCCCCGCCGCGGCTTTGGCTTTGAACCCGTCCGCGGTAAGGCGGCGCTGGTGAACGGCAAGACGCTGGAAGGGCTGATTTTCGGCCAGAGTTTTGAAGATATGCAATTGCAAACCGCCGACAAGCGGATGCATCTGCTGCGTCCGGTGGGCGACAAGTACCGCGAGGTGACGTCGCAATCCGATTGGCCTAATTACAACGGCCAACTCAGCGGCAATCGTCATAGCGAGCTGAAGCAGATCACTTCGGGCAACATTTCGAAGCTGGCTCCGAAATGGGTTTTCTCGCTGCCCAATACCTCGCGATTGCAGGGGACGCCGGTGGTGGTGGAAGGGTTGATGTACGTCACCAGCGCCAACGAATGCTATGCATTGGACGCGGGCACCGGACGGCAAATATGGCATTATCTTCGTCCCCGAACCCGGAACCTGACCGGAAACGCGGCGGGTGGCATCAACCGCGGAGTCTCCGTGGTGGGCGACCGTTTGTTCATGGTTACCGACAATGCCCATATCATCAGCCTGAACCGGCATACAGGCGAGCTGCAGTGGGATACCGAGATGGCCGATTGGCATGTGAATTACAACGCGACTTCCGCCCCGCTCGCCGTGGCAGATCTGGTGGTCTCCGGCACCGCCGGCGGGGATGAGGGGGCGCGTGGTTTCGTAGCTGCTTTCGATCAGAAAACAGGCAAGGAAGTTTGGCGTCACTGGAATGCGCCGGCTCCGGGCGAACCCAATGCGGAAACATGGAAAGGTATCGATCTGAATCACCCCGGCTCGGTTTCCTGGCTCACCGGTTCCTACGACCCGGAACTCGACACCGTCTACTGGCAGACCGGGAATCCTGGAGACGATTTCAACGGAGAGCACCGCTCGGGGGACAATCTTTACTCCTGCTCCGTGCTGGCATTGGACCGGAAGACCGGGAAATTGAAATGGTATTACCAGTTCACGCCGCACGACGTTTGGGATTGGGACGCCACCGAGCCTGTCCTGCTGGTGGATACCCTGTGGCAGGGGAAGCCGCGTAAACTGTTGCTGCAGGCAAATCGAAACGGGTTCTTCTATGTTCTGGACCGGACGGATGGGAAGTTGTTGCTCGGTAAACCGTTCACCAAGAAACTCACCTGGGCCAGTGGCATAGGGGCCGACGGACGCCCGGTCCAGTTACCGAATCAAGAGCCTACCACCGAGGGCAACACCGCTTGTCCCGCCGTGGAAGGCGCTGCGAACTGGCATTCCACCGCGTTCAGTCCAGCCACCGGACTTTTCTATGTCCAGGTGCTGGATAAGTGCGCCGTCTACCGGAAAAACTACACCGAATGGCAGGCTGGGCGGGGATACCAGGGCGGTTCCGGCCGCAATGTGCAGGGCGACCCCGG
>JANXXV010000638.1 GCA_025350445.1 Bryobacteraceae bacterium
TAAGCAAACAGCAGCCCATACGCAAAATGCGCGATGCGGTCGAAATCATTCCGGTTCCAACCGAATTGATCCCGAATCCAATACCCCAGCGGCACCTGGCCGTAAGTGTAATGCGCTCCAATCGCGTGCAGCGTCATAAACACGAACAGCAGCAGGTAAGACATGTCCGACAGTTGGAAGCGCTTCACCGACGAAATAGCCGCTCCGCAAAATGCGAATACCAGCAGGTTCTCTAGCAGCCAGTCCATCCGGTCCACCGGGGAGATCGCCATCGCCACCCACATCGTCAGGTAAATCGCCGCCAGATACTGTAGAAGCCGGTTCTGTGTGAACTTTCGGCTCTGCTCAGCCGTTCCGCTTTTCGTCATAGTCCGATGCAGTCCGTAATAATGTTTAAGGATAGACGTTTCGTACAACACTTTTCAATGACTGCAAGTCGCGATTCCCTACGCATAATTTTGAGCTCGCCCCGCAATCCCCTGAACATCGGCGCCGCTGCCCGCGCCATCAGCAATTTCGGGTTTTCCCATCTGCGTGTTGTGAACGCGTATGACGTTGCGTACCAGGAGGCGCGCTCCGCCGTAAAAGCCTCGGCCATACTTTCTAGCAGTGAACAATATCACAGTGTAGGCGATGCTGTGAAGGACTGTACGCTCGTAGTCGGCACCACATCGCTAGGGCACCGCGAACTCCAGCACCCCCTCTACCGGCTGGAATACGGCGGCACGCTCATCCGTCAGGCCATGGAATCCGGCCCGGTCGCCATCCTCTTCGGCTCGGAAAAATTCGGCCTCACCAACGACGAAATGTCCCATTGCCACTGGCTGATGCGCATCCCCACCCGCCAGGAACACGAGTCCATGAACCTGGGCCAGGCCGTGGCCCTCTGCCTTTATGAGTTGATCCGCGATACGGAAGTCGAATCCAAGGTGCCCTCCAGTATCGCCCGCGCCGATGCCGAACAAACCGGACGCTTCACCGAACTGCTGCTTGAACTCCTCCGTGAATCGGGCTACCTCAACCCGCGCGTAGCCGAATCCACCGAGAACAAGGTGCGCCGCATGATCACCCGGCTGAACCTCCCCGCGCGGGATGCCTTCGTATGGCTCGGCATCTTCCGCCAGATCCTGTGGAAGATTCGCCGGCAATAGTATAATGAAAAGTCAGCCCAATGACCAAAATTCAAGTACATTTCGATCTGGCCCGCCCGCTCGATGAGACCCTGATGGAGAACATCGCCAAGGCAAACGCGGTCTACGGAATCGAACGAATCGCCGTCGCTCCATCCCTAACCGCGCTCACCGTGGAATACGACGCTACCCGCATGAACCCCGGCGAAGTCGAGTCGGTACTATTAAGAGCAGGGCTCCCAATCCAAGCCAATTCCGTCTAATTCCCCAACATTGCCAACTGCATCACACCCTGCAAAATCGAATCCCCCAACACTGCCAACTGAGTCACACCCTGCAAAATCGAATTCCCTAACACTGCCAACTGAATCAAACCCTGCAAAATCTACTTCCTTCACACTTCCAACTGAATCTCACCCTGCAAAACCCGCCCGGCGGTGGGGCACGCGCCCTCGCCTGCGCGCGACGCCCACGTCGCGCTCTGCCCCAAGTCGTCAGCTCCAGCAAACGTCCGCGCCAGCCTAATAAACCACCTTCTCCCGTTTCTCCCAACCCTGCCGAAACAGCGGAATATGATTCTCCTGCTGATACGGATGCTTCAAAATCTCTTCGATATTCAAATCGATCCCCAAACCCGGACGGTCTGAAACCTCGATGTAACCGTCCACCACATGGACCCCGTTCGTAACGATGTCCTTCTCCCAAGGCTCATTGAATTCATCGAATATCTCATGGATGAAAAAGTTCGGCAGCGAGGCATTCAATTGCACACAAGCCGCCGAACAAATCGGACCCTGCGCGCTATGCGGCGCAATCATTCCGAAATGCGCGTCCACCATATCGGCAATCTTCCGCGCCGCGAAAATGCCGCCCAGATTCAACGGCTCCGGCTGCAGAAAATTCACCACATCGTGCTTCAACAAATCGGCGAACTGCTGCTTGCTCGACAAGCTCTCACCAGTCGCCACCGGCACCGGACTCCGCCGCGCCACTTCCACCATTGCCGCCGTATTCGTATGCGGTACCGGCTCTTCAAACCAAACCGGCCGCAGCGAATGCATCGCCTCGGCAAACTCCACCGCAGTGGAAACGTTGAACCGGCAGTGCCCTTCAATCAGCAAATCGACAGACGGTCCAACGGCCTCGCGCACGGCCGTGATGATGTCCAGGCTCAGGTCGAACTCCTCCCGCGACAGCGTCCGCCAGGTGCTCCCGAACGGATCGAACTTCAACGCCGTATAACCGCGCTTGGCCACAGCCTTCGCCTTCTCGCCAAACGATTCCGGCGTGCGCGGACCGCGATACCAACCGTTCGCGTAAGCGCGCAGTTTCTGGTGGCACTGGCCGCCCCAAAGATTGTAGATCGGTTGCTTGCAAACTTTCCCGACGATGTCCCAGCAGGCAATCTCGATCGCCGCCACCGCGCACATATGAATCTGCGCGCCCTCCGAGTAAACATCCCGAATCAGCCGCTGCGAAATCGTCTCAATCTGGAACGGGTCCATCCCGATGATGAACGGCTTCAGCTCATGAATCGCCGTCTCAATCGTTTTTGAAAACGCGTTCAGCGTCCCTTCGCCAACGCCGTACGTCCCTTCGTCCGTCGTGACTTTGGCAAACAGCCAGTTCTTCCACGGGTTCCCCGCAATGTATGTTTCGATGCCTGTGATTTTCACAGCTTCTATTAAATCACCACGGCCCGATCCAGGTTCGATCTGCCTTAAGGCATCGCTGGATCCGCGGCACTAGGCACTAGGCCAAGGACTACCGCTTGACCCGAAAAAGACGAGCACGAAACCCAATAATCTCGGCGTCCTTGAATGCTTCATATGGCTGTTCAATAATAGGTGACGGGGACAAGGCAATTCACCGGGTGGCCATGAACAACGCCAGTCTCTATCACCGGGCCTTTGAGCGGTTCGGGCCTTCCGCGTTATGGAGCAGTACACCCGTCTCGAATCCCACGACCGCCGATGCACTGGCGATTACGCACAGCTTGCGGGTTGAAGGTAATTTGCAGGCGCGGAATCTGGCGGAACAGATCGAACAGGCCTGCCGTGCCACTCTCACAAATTCAGACTAACGTCCTTCGGCTTCTTGCTGCACACCGCGACCCGGAGAGCTACGTTGCCGCAAGTACCCCGCTCAATCGGAACGCGCCGCGCTATTCCAGCGACATTGACGTTTTTCACGACCGCGAGGAGCGGGTTGCGCGAGCCGCCGAAGACGATAGCGCATTGCTTGAGAAGCACGGCTACGCGCTGCAATGGATCAGGCGTGAGCCGAACATCTATTCAGTTCTGGCGGAACGCGCCAACGAGACAACAAGACTCGAATGGGTTGTTGACAGCGGCTTTCGCTTCTTCCCGGCGATGCGCCATGAAACCTTTGGATACGTCTTGCACCCGGTTGACCTGGCGACGAACAAGGTCGCGGCTGCGTATGGACGGCGGGAGCCTCGCGACGCAGTGGACCTGGTCACCATCCATGACCACATTTTGCCCTTGGGCGCCGTCGTTTGGGCCTCCGCCGGCAAAGCATTGGGCTTTACACCGGAAGGCATCATTAACGAGATTCGGCGCGTTGCCCGTTACACGGAAGCAGACTTCCGCCGTCTCGCCAGCGATCCACCGCTTGGCCCCGCCGCCACAATGACACGCCTGCGGGAAGTTCTCAATGACGCGGAGGTGTTCGACGCCCGGATGCCGACGGACAAAGTTGGTGCTGTTGAGCTTGCGCCGCGAGCTCAAACATGGCAGCGGTGATTTCGGCACTGCCAGGGCACTGGCCCCGCCGCTGTCCAGCGTGTGTTTGATAGTCTTGTAAGCGGTCTGGATCGGGCTGTACGACCGTGGCTCCTTGCAAGAATAGCAATCCAACTTTGTCCGTCGGCATCCGGGCGTCGAACACCTCCGCGTCATTGAGAACTTCCCGCAGGCGTGTCATTGTGGCGGCGGGGCCAAGCGGTGGATCGCTGGCGAGACGGCGGAAGTC
>JANXXV010000657.1 GCA_025350445.1 Bryobacteraceae bacterium
GCGCCAAGCAGCGTTTTACAAACGTTCCTTCGAATCAATTCGTCTCCATTACGGAAGACAAAGGTATTGCGGCCCGATAGGAGGCCGGACTGGGGGCGTCCGGCGCCGCGGTCCACCGGTTTTGAAATGTCCACTTACGATTACTTTCAACGCGCCTTTCGCCGTGACACGCTTCGCCTCGCGGGTACGGCGGGAGCACTAGTTCAGGGCACGGATGGAAATTGTGCCGTCTTCTGGCTGGATGCCTCGGAAGGCATCGTCAACGCCGCGCAATACCGCTGTACTACATGCATAACGCTGCTCGCGTTTTGTGAACATCTTTCGGAATTGGCCGTCGGCATGCCGGTTGAACAGGCGCTGCGGCTTGACAGGGAGCAGTTGCTGGCGCTGCATCCCGACGTGCCACAATACAAAGCGGACCGTGCGACGCTGGCAGCGGAAGCATTTCGTTCCGCCGCACACCAAATCGCTCAAGGAGAACCTGTTTGAAGGTCGCCTACATTTTCACGACACAAGGGCACACCGTGTCCTATAAGCTGGCAAAAATGATTTTGCCGCAACTGGAAGAGGGCCGCCACGGAGCCGATGTGGTGGGCATGTTCTTCTTTGAAGATAACAATTACGTTTTAGTGAAGGGCAACCCGATTGGCGAACGCCTGGCTGCGGTTGCGAAGAAAACCGGAATGCTGTTGATGGGATGCGACCAATGTTGCTACGAACGCGAGATCGCCGATAAGCTGTTTGACGGCGTGCCGATTGGTTGCTTCCCCGATCTGTACAAAGCGCTCTCCGGCAACATGCCCGACCAGGTGATTACTCTCTAATGAATCCGAAATTACGAATCGCCGCGATCACGGATGAATTTTCTCCGGACCTCTCGATCGCACTCGAACCGATGGCCGCCATCGGCATGACGGGCGCTGAACTCCGGGTGGTGTTCGGCAAGAACATCATGAACCTAAGCCCGGAGGAACTCAGCCTGGCCAAGGAACTGGTGGACGCAAAAGGAATGGAGGTTGTCGCCATCGCATCGCCGCTATTGAAGTGCGTGCTGCCCGGCGGCGGTGACGTTGACAGCCGGTTTCAACACGACATCTTCGCGTCCAAGCATACTTTTGAAGACCAGCCCCGGCTGACCGATCATGCCTTCGTGGTGGCCAAGAAGATGGGGGCGCGCGTCATCCGGGTGTTTTCCTATTGGCGCACGGTCGATCCGGAAAAATGTTTTGACGGAATCGTCACGGCCCTTTCCAATCTGGCCGAGGCAGCGGCGAAAGAAGATCTGATCATCGGTCTTGAAAACGAGCACGCGTGCAACATCGGCACCGCGGCCGAAACTGCCCGCATCCTCGACGTGGTGAGGCATCCAAATCTCAAGCTGGTCTGGGATCCGGCAAACGCTTTGGTGGGCGGAGAGACTCCGTTCCCCTACGGCTACGGGCTGCTGCCTAAAGACCGCATCGTCCACGTACATGCCAAGGACTGCCACATGGAGGGCCATAAGCCAATTTGGGGACCCCTTGGAACCCGCTCCGTGGATTGGAAGGGTCAAATTGCCGCGTTGCTGGCGGATGGATATGGCGGCTTTCTTAGTCTGGAAACGCACTGGCCCGGGCCGAACGCTAACAAACTGGAAGGAAGCGTAATCTGCGGCTGGAACCTACGCGGCCTGGCTGCGGCATAAAGTAGACCTAGTTCAACGAGGTGGCCGATGGCATGCGAACCAAGCGTTCTGAAAAATGTTCCTCTTTTTTCTCTTCTCGATGACGATGAAACGGCGGTCCTGGCCGGACAGGTAGAGCTCAAGAAGTTCGCCGCGCGCCAGCGCATTTACAAGATGGGCGACGCAGGCGGCCAAGCTTACGTGGTGGTTTCCGGATCGGTTCGGGTTACCACGGTAGACCAGGATCATCAGGAAGTGGTCCTTGATGAACCGGCGCACGGTGAATTCTTTGGATTCGCATCCATGCTGGAGCAGACAACTCATCAAACCACGGCATTTGCTATTGAGGAAGCGGTGTGCATTGAAGTGAGCCGGGATGACATAGCGGTTCTGCTGGAACGAAAACCGCATGCGGGAATGGATCTGTTAACCGTGCTGGGCCGGCAGTTCCACGCCGCGCAGGAACTGGTGCGGCTGCGAGCCACCCGCAACCCGAACGAAGTGATCGAAGAGGAGTCCACCGTCGGCGAGCACGTCGCCGACGCGGTGGCCCGATTTGGCGGTTCCTGGACGTTTATCATCACGTTTGGCGCCGTGCTGGTGGTGTATACCGCCATCAATGTAGTCTTAGGCAGATCCGCGTGGGATCCATACCCGTTTATCCTGCTGAACCTGTTTCTCTCCATGCTGGCAGCCATCCAGGCGCCGGTCATCATGATGAGCCAGAACCGGCAGGACGCGAAGGACCGGGTGCGCGGCGAATTGGATTTCGAAGTGAACCGGCGGTCGGAATCGGAGATTCACCCTGGAAAAATTGTGGCTCTGTGCGGAATATCAGGAGGAGGCAAGCAAAAAACAATGTAAACCTCGATTTAATCGGTAAAAAGTCACGTGACTACTTTTCAAGGCAAATCAACC
>JANXXV010000663.1 GCA_025350445.1 Bryobacteraceae bacterium
AGCCTGTGCGGATCTACAGCTACGCGGGCCGCCCCGCGCTTCGTGGTTGAACGCTACACTCAAAAAGGACTGAGCGGAGGATATGGCTCTGCAGGGATGCAACCAGAGCGCCGACTCAGTGGCCGGGATTGTGCAGGGAGCCTAACGCGCTCCCTGTTTCCTAGTCCACAATCCTGGCGACAATGCGATAAATCCCAGGGGTTTGGGGACAGAGTCCGCATTTTCTCATGGTGACAAAGTCGCTGACCAGTTAAGGTGACATTATCGCTGAACTACAACAGTGCTCAATCGCCTAGATCCAGCCTTTTACTTGACATCTTATTTCCGGCGGGACTAAGCTCTAGTTGTTTCGCTGAGGGGTTCACATGCAACGTTTGCACAGGGCACTGGCCGTAGCCATATTCTTGCCGGCTTTCGTGCTTGCACAAGCGTTTACCGCATCGATTTCCGGAATCGTCACGGACGGTTCCGGCGCCGTGTTGACGGGCTCGACGAACACGGCGGTGCACACGGAAACCAACGACAGCGGAGCTGCCGTTCGGGCGCGGGAAGTCGATGGGGCAGACCTGGAATGCTCCGGTGAACGCGATTCCCGGCGGATGGCAGGTGAACGGCATCGTCACCCTGTCGAAGGGATTGCCGCTGCGTTTCAGTGTGCCCCGGAACACGAGATTAGCTTTCGGCGGCCGCCAGCGTCCCGATTCGACGGGCGTCAATGCGGACCTCGGCGATCGGAAGACAATCAACCGCTGGTTCGATACCTCGCAGTTCACACTGCCGGTGCAGATCACGTTCGGCAATCCGGCACGAAACCATCCGAACCCGCGCGGCGACTCGCTGCAGCATCTGGATGCGTCAATCTTCAAAACGTTCACGCTGAAAGAGCGGATGAAGATCCAGTTCCGCGGCGAGGCGTTCAACGTGGCGATTCATCCGCTGTTTTCGGATCCGAGCGCCACCCTGACAAGCGGCACGTTCGGCTTGGTGACGAATCGGGAAAATTCGCCGCGGCAGATTCAGCTTAGCCTGAAGCTGCTGTTCTGAAATACTACAGTTTGCTTTCTCTCTTCGTCCAAGGCCGGCCAGCCGAGGGACCTGATCGATGAGCGGCGGTTCGGTTTCGGGCGTCCAGCTTGCCGTATGCGGAGTGATATGCTTCTCAATATCGTTTTGATGTTTCCTGAGTGCATTACGAGGGTACGGCGATGATGATGGCGATGAAAATTAAATTCTACGGCTGCTACTGGCTGCCGGCCCTTTCTGGAATCGGCCTGACGCTGGTGGCGGCAATGCTCGCGACAACAACAACGGCTCACGCGCAAGAGCCGGTCGAGTCAACGGTCAAGACAACGGCCAAGACAGCGGCCAAGACAGCGGCCAGGGATCGGGTCACGTTCACCAGAGATGTCGCGCCGATTTTGCAACGCGCCTGCCAGAACTGCCACCGGCCGAACAACATTGCGCCGATGTCCCTGCTGACCTATACGGAGACGCGTCCCTGGGCGCGCTCCATTAAAGAGCACGTGGTGCGGCGCGATATGCCGCCGTGGTTTGTAGACCGGAATGTGGGCATCCGCCATTTCAAGGACGACCCATCGCTTAGCGATAATGAAATCTCGACCATCGCCGCCTGGGTGGACAGCGGATCGCCCGAAGGGAATCGCGCCGATATGCCGCCGCCGCGCAAGTTTGAAGACGCGGACCGCTGGCACATCGGCAAGCCCGATTTGATTGTGCCGCTGCCGATTGCTTTTACCGTGAAGCCGCGGACCGCCGATTGGTGGGGCAACCTTGTTTCGGATTCAGGACTGACCGAAGATCGCTATATCAAGGCGGTTGAGACGAAGCCGTCCGCCGAAGGCGGTATCCGCGTCGTGCACCATTCAGTCACCAGCCTGATTGATGAGGACGGCGTATCCGACGCGGGGACGCTGAATGAATATGCGGTCGGCAAGAACGGCGACTTCTATCCCGAAGGGGCCGGCAAACTGATTAAAGCCGGCGCTCGGATTCAATTCAATATGCATTACCACTCCGTCGGCGAACAGATCACCGATCAGACAAGTCTCGGATTCGTCTTCTATCCCAAGGGCTACGTGCCAAAGCACGTCGTGACAACCGTACAGGTGGGCTCCACGGACCTTGACATCCCGGGTGGCGCGGACAATGTCCGTTCCGATGGATATTTCAAATTTGAAAAGCCCACGAAGCTCACGGGATTTCAGCCGCACATGCACAACCGCGGTAAGGCGGAGTGCATTGAAGCGATCTATCCGAACATGAGAGTGGAGCAGTTGAACTGCGTCAATCGATTTAATTTCGGTTGGCAGATTGTTTACAACTATGCCGATGATTACGCGCCGCTGCTTCCGGCCGGCACTATCCTTCACGTGATCAATTGGCACGACAACTCAGCCAAGAATCCGTGGAACCCCGACCCTAGAAACTGGACAGGTTACGGGGAACGGACCAACGACGAAATGTCCAAATCGTGGGTGAACTTTTACTACATGAGCGACGAAGAATTCAAGGCCGAAGTAGAAGCCCGCAATGCCCGGCGCGGTAAGTTGACGAGCCGGCGATAAGGAACCCGGAAATGACTTTCTGCTTTTCGCGGGTCACCTGCCTTACTGCTATTGCCCTTATTCTAACCGCTGCGGGCTCGCTTTCCGCTCAGATCAAGTACGCTTCCGGTCAGTCCGTGGTTCCTGTTTTTGAGGGATGGGAGCGGACTGCCGATGGCGGCTTCAACATGGTTTTTGGATATATGAACCGGAACTATGAGGAAGAGGTGGAGATTCCCATTGGCCCGAATAACAAGATCGAGCCGGGCGATGGCGATCAAGGTCAGCCGGCCCAATTCTACACAAGGCGCCAGGAGTTTGTTTTTAAAGTGAAGGTGTCCAAGGATTGGGGAGACAAGGACCTTGTGTGGACGCTTGTGTCCGGCGGAAAGATAGAGAAAGCCTATGGTTCTCTGCTTCCGATTTGGGAACTGGGAAACCTGGTGTACCTGGAAAACCGGCGAGGTACGGGTGCACTTACGT
The DNA here is from genome assembly GCA_025350445.1 of Bryobacteraceae bacterium. The sequence goes on from JANXXV010000663.1 coordinate 3,048, forward strand.
ATCCGGAAGAACCGAACAATCCGCCATCCATCGAGATGGTGGGGCCCGCCCGGCGAACGGCTGCGGTAGGGAAGCCGATCACGCTGTCGGTGGAAGTCACGGACGACGGCTATCCGACTCCGCGTGCGCGCCCGCGCAGGACGGCTGGTTTTGCCCGAGCGGGTGAGCGCGACGTTGCCGCAAACGGTCCGAAACTGCAAAGCCCGATTACCCAGGCAGTGGTTAAGTTGGATCCTGATGTCAGACTGGGCGTGACATGGGTCTTATACCGCGGCGCGCCCGGCACAGTTACCTTCGAGCCCATGAGGGTGCCGGTGGTAAGCACCGCGCCGGGAGATAGACCGGCCGGCCCCGGACCGTTGGCCGGAAATGCGACAACGAAGGTCACCTTTGGGCAACCCGGCACTTATAGATTGCGCGCATACGCGGACGATGGAGTGCTTGTTACTCCGCTGGATGTGACCGTCACCGTGCAGCCGGGCGCCGAACGGTAGGAACCCGAGGCGTCCACCCCTTGCGATGGACAAACCGCTTCTCATCTATGACGGTCACTGCGGCTTCTGCAAGCTCTGGATCGATTATTTTAAGTTGCGCACCGGCGATCGCATCGATTACGCAACTTCGCGGCAGGTTGGCGCGCAGTACCCGCAAATCTCACCCTCACAGTTCGATTCCGAAGTCCAATTGGTTTTCCCCGATGGAGCCTATATTAGCGGCGCCAAAGCTGTTTTCCGGGCGCTTCAAATACCTTGGGTTCCCGGGATCCGCGCCGCATCCGAATTTGCTTATCGCATCATTGCGGCAAACCGGCCTTTGTTTTATCGGCTGACAAAACTGTGTTTCGGAACGGACATCCGGCCAGCCGGGTTTGAGCGGATCGAAGAACTATTCTTGAGAGTTCTGGGCGCAATCTACTTCTTCGCTTTCGTGTCCATTGGTTCGCAGGTGCTTGGACTGCTGGGGCGGGACGGCGTGCTGCCGGCCGCTCGCTTCCTCACCGCATCGTTGAGCTTTCGCCAAGCGCCCACCCTCTTCTGGATCGACGCGAGCGACACGATGCTGCAAGCAGGCTGGATTGCGGGATGCTTCTTCGCGCTGCTGATCTTTGGTGGCCTGTGGCGCCGGACCGCTCTGTTCGCGGCGTGGGCGCTGTATTTGTCCTTCGTTTCCGTTGGGCAGGATTTCTTCTCGTTTCAGTGGGATCTGCTGCTGCTGGAAGCTGGTTTTATGGCGATCTTTCTCGGATGGTCCGGATTGATCGACTGGCTGTACCGTTGGCTGCTGTTCCGATTGATGTTCCTTTCCGGAGCGGTGAAGTTGTTAAGTGGCGATCCAACCTGGCGCAAATTCACCGCACTGGAATTCCACTATCAAACGCAGCCGTTACCCACGCCCATCGCCTGGTATGTCCATCAATTGCCCGCGTGGTTCCAGCACTTATCGGTGGCGGTTGTGCTGGGGATTGAGCTTTTCATCCCGTTCCTGATTTTCGCGCCGCGGCGGTTGCGGCTGGTTGCCATTGTCCCGCTGGCGGCACTGCAGATGCTGATTCTGCTTACCGGGAATTACGCATTCTTCAATTGGCTGGCGTTGGCGCTTTGCCTGTTCCTGCTTGAGGATCGCGATCTGCGTTTCATCGCCATGCCGAAGCGGATACCGCGCATCGGCCGGCTCGCGGCAACGGCTGTCTTCGTGTTGGTCTTCCCGCTAAGCGGTTATCAATTGCTGCGGCAGTTTGCGCTGGTTCCGGCACTGCCAAATCCGGCGGAACCATTCGGCATCGCCAACAACTACGGACTCTTTGCCGTGATGACCAAGATGCGGCCGGAGATTCTCATTCAAGGTTCGAACGACGGCTCCCATTGGGAAGACTACGAGTTCCGTTATAAGCCGGGGGATTTGCAGCGCCGCCCGCCATGGGTGGCGCCGCACCAGCCGCGGCTCGATTGGCAGATGTGGTTCGCCGCGCTGGGCGCTCCTGGTGATAACCCGTGGGTAGTCAATCTGATGGTCCGCCTGTTGCAGGGTTCGCCTGAGGTGCTGCGTTTGCTGGCACGAAATCCATTTCCCGGCGCGCGGCCGCGGTATGTTCAGGCGCTGATCTACGACTACAAGTTCACCGCTGCGAAGACCCGCCGGCAAACCGGCGCGTGGTGGAGCAGGGAACTGCTGGGAACTTACTTGAAGCCCGTTTCACTCCCCGGCGCAAAATAGTTTGTGAATCTTGCAAATGGAAGCGAACCGATCGAATGATATGTTCGTCTCTTCCTGCAGACGGTTCGGAGGACATTCGAACTGTCCAAACCTGACTCCAGCCGCGCGGGCGTAATCTCCCTCCTGAGGCAATGCCGCGCGGCCGGGGCACAGGTACGACTCCGCAGAATTCCAAATGACAAACCGTCATTGCGCATGGTTCGTTCTAAGTGTGTTCTCATTTTCCGCGCAGGCATCGGCGGACAATACAAGCTGGGCGGGCCTGGTTACGAAAGGGAATATGGCATTCCAGGCGAAGCGCCTGGACGAGGCGCTTCGCCTGTTCGATCAATCGTTGCAGGCCGCCCGGACGGCATCGGAAGAGATGGCGGTGAGCGCTCACAGTCTTGCAACCGTGTATGGACTTCTTGGAGACTATGGCCGGGCTGAAGTGCTGTACGGTCTCGCGGTGGAATATTGGGAACACGCCGGAGTGCGGTTTGTGGATCTTGCCGCGGTCACATACAACAATTTTGGCGACCTGCTGATAGACAAGCATCGGTTTTCGCGGGCGCGCGATATGTACGCCAAGGCGTTTGCTCTCTGGCAGGGAGCGAATGACACGAAGCCTACCCGCCTGGCGTTCGCGATGAGCAAGCTTGCTTCCGCCCACTATCTGAACGGAGACGGAGCGCTCGCGGAATCCTTATTAAAGGAAGCCATCGAAATCCACCGCAAATCGACGGGGCCGGAATCGATTGAGCCTGCGCCGAGCCTCGATGGCTTGGCGAACATTTATACTCACCAGCGCCGGTTTCAGGAAGCCGAGCCATTGTTTCAAGAGTCGCTTTCCGTAGTGCAGCGCGTAATGGGCGACCGCAATCCCACTTACGCCATCAGTCTGCAAAACCTGGCCACTATGCATCGCCTGGCGGGCAACAGCGAGCGGGCTGAACCGTTGCTGCGGAAGGCGGCGTCCATCTTTGAGGAGTCGCTTGGTTCACGCAATCCTTATCTGGCGATGGTTTGGAGTGAACAGGGGATGATCGCACTGGAAGAGCGGAAATACGCCATTGCCTTGTCGTATTTGCAGCGGGCTTACGAACTTTCGCGCGCGGCGTTCGGCTCCGATAATCTGCGTACCGTGTTTGCGAAGGGCAACTTGGCCCTGGTGTACGTTCAATCCGGAAAACTGGACGCCGCGAAGCGGATACTGCGGGAAGTGCTATCTGTGGAGAGAGCCTCTACCGACGTCGCGCCGCAGGAGATGGCGCGCACGCTAACCGACTTCGCGGAGTTATCCATGATGTTGCATGAAACCAAAGATGCCGAGGGATACTATCGCGAGGCGATACCTTTATGGCGCGGTCTTCCAGATCATCACGGCCGCGATTTAGGCGCAGCGCTGCGTGGGTATGCCCGGGCATTGAAGGTGGGTTACAATCCGGAAGCGCGTCAGATAGAGAAAGAGGCTCAATCTTTTCTTGAGAAGAAAAGGCGTTGAATGCCATTCCAGAACCACCTCGCCACGGAGATAGACGTCGATCCGGACCGCGGGCTTACGCTAACCGCCATAAGGACGACGCCGTCGGGAAGCGATGAATTCCATGGAAGCGTGTATTGGTACAACCGCAACAGCCGCTTCTCGGCCAACGGCAGTCAAAATTTCTTCCTCGGGGACCAGCTTCTGGATTCCACCAGCTTCGGTCGACTGATGTCAACTGCCTTTGACCGGCGGATTGTACCATTTGCACTGAAGTATAGTTTTTAATCGAACAAGCCCGGCCTAAACAACTCGATGCACCGGCCAAAGTTGGATCGGGGCTGGCCGGTGATCTCAAGAACAGCCCGGTGGGGCAGACCCCCCGGTCTTCGCGGAACGCCCTCGTTCCGCTTACCTGCTATAGATCTTCACCCGGAACAGCGGCTTCTCTTTTTCACCCGGTTCCGTCTCGTAAGTCTGTTCCGTCTTAGCCGGGTCGTAATCGCGCCAGAGCCACGTCAGCTCCTCCGGACTCTCCGCGCTCCCGTGCGCCCCGTTATGCGTGCCCGATCCAAAGCTCAGATGAAAATCATAGTCCCGCATCTTCAGAGAATTCGCCATCTGAATATTCTGCAGCGGCCAGCTTCCGTGATTATTTTCCAGGTCTTCCGAACCGTCCTGCAGCCACACCCGAATATTGCGTTTCGGCTGCTTGCGGATCATGTTCGGGTAGACATTGCCGCCGTCAATCTCGCCCGGATGCCATTGAATGCTGGTGAAGCTGCCAATGCGGGAAAGCACGCGGCTGAACTGCTCCGGTTGCCACCAGGCAACGTTGAACGACGAAATACCGCCCGACGAATTACCGGCGATCCCGCGGCTGTAGCCGTCTTTGCGGATGTTGTATTTCGCTTCCACATTGGCCAGAATCTCGTCACGCAGAAATCGGGCGTGTTTGTCTGAAACCGTATCGTAGAGCACGCTGCGCATCGCCCGTTCGCCGATCTTCCCCGGCGAGATAAAGACGTTGATCATCACTGGAATCTTCTTCTGTTGAATCAGATTGTCGATCACGTTTTGCAGGCGCGACCCGCCGTCGCGCGCCACCAGGCCCTGGCCATCGTGCCAAACCATTAGCGCAGCCGGCGTCTTCGGGTCGTATTGCGCAGGGACGTAGATCCAGTAATCGGTCAGCATACCGTCGTAGATCTTGCTGGTGTGGACGATTTTCTCGCTGAGCTTACCTTGCGGCACGCCGGGCTGCTGATAGGAATCCGGGCCGTAGGCGGCCACGTCGGTGCTGCCGCCGGTTTTCTTGCCATCGATCATGTAATAGAAATTGTGGGAAGTGCCCGTGGCCAGCTTTCCGCCGGCCAGCCACAAACTGGTCCCTTTAATCTGCTTCATGGCCGGCCGCGCCTCCCCGTCGACGAAGAGCGCTGGCTTGGCGGTGGATTCCACCAGCCAAAGGAAGTCCGCGCCTTCCCCAAGGATGGCGGTGCCCTTCTTGATATTGGCGTCGGTAAGAGTGGCTATAGCGGCCTCGCGGAACTCGGTGGAGTTGGGGCTTTTCGCCGCCATTTCCAGAAGCTTCGGCGCAGCCGTTTTCTCGGCGGCGAACAGTGTGGAGGCCGCCAGTAGCAAGAGGGGAAGTCGGTGGGTCATGGGGTTCGTTGTGATTCTATATCATCGAAGAGGCGGTGCGTCTTGCACCTCGATCCGGCGCGGTAGCGCAAAGGCAGCAGTGGCCTTGCCGAGCAACATGCCGATCGACATGCCGATCAACATGCCGATCAACATGCCGATGTGGGCCGGCAGCGGGTCTTGGGTGAAGCGGGTCAACAGCGCATGTGCCGCCAGCATCCCCGCCGTCATGCCGATGCTCTCGGCAGCCAGATAGCGCGTCACGTTGTGTTCCTTCGATGCCCGCCGCAGACACCGGCTGCCCGCCAGCGCCGCCGGCAATGCCAAGGCCAACATGCCCGCGGTCATCCACAACCAGGCGCTATTTGTCAGATGACACGAGCGTGTCCACGGCAGCATTCCCAAACCGCCGTACCCGGTCATCAGGATCAGCATGTCGGCGTGTTCGTTCAGGTGCAGCCGGACCGCCCAAAGCTGCCACGCAAGCACCGCGACGGCGCCCGCCGCGATCATTCCCTGAGGGCTGGGCCAACTGAGCGCCACCACTTGCACGGCCAGCGCAGCCGCTGCCCCCAAGCCCAGAAGTTTCATGTTGTTGCCGCTCCATCCAGCGCGCGCACGGACCGCCACGTCACAATACAACTGGAGCACGTCATCAGCAGCGATGCCACCACCGGATGCAGCGCGCCTGCCGCCGCCAGGGCAACTCCGATTATGTTATAGCCCAGCGCGATCCAGATGGTGCCCCGCATCGAGCGGACATTCCGGCGGCAGATCTCGATCGCCTCCGGCAGCGCGGTCAGGTCCGCGCGCGTCCAGATAAAATCGGCAACCTGAAGTGTTAGCGCCGACCCGCCGCTTACCGCAATGCTCACAGGGCAGATGCTCATGGCAGCCGCATCGTTCAGCCCATCGCCCACGAAGGCCACCGTTCTGCCTGCGCTCGCCAGTTCGCGGCATCGCGCCAACTTATCATCCGGAGTGAGTCTTGCCAGTTGTTCCTTGATGGGAATCGAGGAGGCACGCTCTTCGGAATCGCCAGTCATCAATACACACTGAATCCCCGCTTTCTCCAGACGCCGGATCGCGGCATTCCTAGCCGACGCCGGTTTCTCATCCAGCCGGATGATCCCCGATGGAATGCCGTTCACCAGCACCGCGATCCGGTGGCGCCGCTCCGCATGCTCCGGGAAAAACGCGTTAGCCATTTCGAGCCGCACATCCCAGCTGATATCAGATTCCAGATTCCGAACCGAGGTTCGGATTCCGATACCCGGCATCAGGTCCACCCGTTCGGTTTGCCAGACTGAATCCGCCTGCGCCAGGTTCAGTAGCGCCAGGGCGATA
>JANXXV010000697.1 GCA_025350445.1 Bryobacteraceae bacterium
TGTCAGAAACTACTTGACCGCTATCGTCACGTCAAACCGGCTGTTGGCGCCGCCCACGTTCACTACCAGCGGCAGCGCGCTGGCCGGCGGCATACCATCCGGCACGCGCACATTTAGTTGCATCACGCCGGCAACCAACCCCGGCGCCGCGCCCGCATATTGCACGTCGGCGAGTAACCCATTTATCCGGACCTGCACAGGTAGCACCGGTTTCGCCAGCACCGCGCCGTTCGCTAGCTTACCGTCCACACCGGCGGGTTCCGTCTGGCCCTCGCCGGTCGCGTAAAATACAATCACGCTTCCCTTGCTGGCCGGATTGGAAGCGGAATTCACGCTGCCGTCCTCGTTAATAACAACCGCCTGTCCGCGTCCGGAGGAGTCCGCCGTAAACACCCCTGGATTTGCGGCGGAAATCGTCAGCACTACCGGCCCGGAAGCCACACCCTGATATTCCACCTGCATCGAAATACTCGATCGCGCCGCCGCCGAGTAAGGAACCAGCGTGCTCAGTTGTCCCCGTGTCACGTAGATTAGCGGAGCGGGCACCCCGTCGAACAGCACCCGCGTTTCACCCACAAGTGTGCTCAGCACGCCCGACCCATCTACCATGGTCCCGGTAAGCGAGGCCGGGCCGAACCCTGTCCCGAATAGCGTGATCATCTCTCCTGGCGCAAACGATCCGGATTGGAACGTGGCGGCGTTCACCACGCCCGCCGAAAGAAGTGAGATCCCGCCACTGGTAACGCTGAGGACCACCGGCTGCGACGTCCCAGATGCACCGTTCACGGCAATTCTAAGATCACCAACGCCAGTCAATTGAGATTGGGGAACCACCACGCGCAATGTCGATTCATTGATGAAGATGGTTCCCGCCGCCACTCCGTTCACTGTCACCGACGATGTGCCGGTAAAGCCGCTTCCATTGATGGTTACGGTAGTATCTCCGGCTCCGCTATTGATGGACGATGGACTGATCGACCCGATCACCGGTGACGTGGTCAGCGTGTAAGTAACGGGAACAAGAATAGGACTGTTCGATGCGCCGGGAACGTTAATCGTAATGGTCCCGTTGACGGTTCCGCCGCTAAGACCTGCCGGATTGACACTCACGGTGAGCGTGGCCGGAGTAATTCCCCCCGACGCAGGATTCACCGCCAGCCAGTTGCCATTCGACGTTGCGAATGCGGCAAAGTTCAGAGACGGCCCGCTACTGGAAAGCAAAATCGTTTGTGGCGCCGCGGTGGCCCCGCTAAAACTCAGTGTAGAGGGAGTCACCAGTGCGAACGGCGCGCCCACATCCGCCGAGATTCGCGTCACGAAGGCATCGAACTTTCCGCTTCCCTCGGTGTATCGGTTCCTCGCGCCCGGGAAGGACGCGGAAGAAGTCCGTCCGGTGACAAAGGCCGCCCCGGTGGCATCCAGCGCGAGGCCGTGCGCTTCGTCGTCACCGCTTCCGCCGAGGAACGTGGAGTACAACAACGAGTTGCCATTCGGTGCAAGCCTCGCCACGAACGCATCCGACGCGCCCCCGCCGTACAGCGGCTGCAGCGCATTGCGGGTGGGGAAGTTTGTCGATGCGGTCCAGCCGGAAATGTAGGCGCTGCCGGTTGCATCCACCGCAAGCCCATAGCCGAAATCATCGCCGCTTCCTCCCAGATAAGTCGAATAGAGCAGCGACGCGCCGGAGAGCGAAAGTTTCGCGACAAAGGCATCGTACGATCCGCCCGCCGTCGCTTGCGCCGGATTCAGCAGCGGAAAATTCGATGAGGAAGTATAGCCGCCAACATAGATGCCGGTTCCATCAAGCACAATCCGAAAGATGGTGTCATCGCCCGCCCCTCCGAAATAAGTACAGAAGACTAACGCGTTCCCGGCCGGAGCCAGTTTGAAGATGAACCCGTCGGAAGCCCCGGCATTCCGTGCCTGGAGTGCATTCGTCACCGGGAACACCGTGGAGGAAGTAGTGCCGGCCACATACGCCGCGCCGGTGGAATCCACCGCGATGCCGGTCCCAAGATCGCGCCCATTTCCGCCGACAAAGGTCGAATAGACAAACGCGTTGCCCGCGGGCGAAATCTTCGTTACAAACGCGTCCTCGCCGCCCCCCGATGGCCCGGATTGAAACGCATTTACAGTCGGAAAATCGGACGACCTGGTCCATCCGGTTACATAGGCGTTGCCCAATGCATCCACCGCAATGCCGTTCCCGAAATCGTTCGCGCCACCCCCGAGGTAGGTGGAGTAAACGATCTTGCCGCCGCCCGGCGAGATCTTGGTAACGAATGCATCTTCTTCACCGCCGCCGAAACTTTTCTGCGCTCCATTCCGCACCGGAAAATCCATCGACAGGGTATAGCCGCTGACGTAGACGTTGTGCTGCGCGTCCACCGCGATTCCGTTCCCTGCATCGTTTTGTTTACCTCCAAGGTAGGTGATGTAAATCAGCTGCTCGCCCATCGGGCTATACTTGGCGACGAACGCATCTCCGTTCCCCCCTGGAAATTCTTGAGCGGAACCTTGTGTTGGGAACGTGACCGAGTTCGAATTGCCGGTGATGTAGGAGTTGCCTTCGTCGTCCACTGCAATGGCAAAACCCGCGTCATAGCCCACACCGCCGAGATAAAGCGAAAATTGAACTATCGGATCGATCACCAGCGGCAGTGACCGGTCGTACTTCGCCAGCGAGAAACGGACATGTCCGTCCGGTTGTAATCGGTACGCACCCGCTATCTCCACGCGCGATCCCTTAGCGTCCTGATAGACCTTGGGACGGCGCTGCCGCACGCCGCCGATTAGAAGATCGCCTTCCGCCGTTAGTACCGGGTGCGCACCGTCATAGACAATATCAATCAGACCGGGATCCGCGCCCGGTGCCACCACCATGTCGTACTCAAGCTTGCGATCATTGCCGTAATAGATGACGTCGATGCCCGGATACATTTGCGCGTAGCGAACCTTTCCGAATTGCGGCACGCCGGTGCGCCACTCCGACGGGCGGTTGCCGGTGAAATAATTGCTGACCGCCTGGATGCGATCGACACCTTCAGCCTTTCCGCGCTTCGACGCGCCATGGAATTGCAGCCGGATGGAATCATGGCCTTTGGCGCTCAGCACAGCGCCGGCACGGGTGAGAAACACGGTATGTCCGGGTGTTCGCGCGACGAATTGAACGGCGGAATCCATCTGTCCGCGATTCGGCTCAAAGTAAACCGGAAGATGCCGGATGTCTTGGATCGCCGCCGGCAGCAAGGCACTGATTGGGGCGAGCAGCAGTAAGATTCGTAATATCGTAGTTAACATGCATTCCTAGTGCCCATCATGGCCGGAACCACTTGCTGACGCGCGAGGCTCGCCCTGGCTTCCAGTCATAGGGGGTCTTCAGCTTCAAAATCCAGGAACAGTGTCTCGGATAATCAGGGGTTTGACTGCGTAACTCAGCAAACGGTTTCCACTAAATGTTACTTCGGCCACAAGACCGCGTTCCGTTCCCGGCGGCTCCGACTGATCGAAGACCAAATTACCCAGCGAATAGAAAATTACGCCGCCCTTGTAATTTTCAACCGGCTGCACCACATGCGGATGGTGGCCCACAACCAACGCCGCACCAGCATCGATTGCCGCCCGCGCGAACACAGTCTGGCGGGAATTGTGTCTGGTTTGATACTCGATGCCCGCATGCATAGACACGATGGCAACATCGGCCCGCTGCTTAAGGCTGCCAAGATCTTCCCGCAACCGGTCGAGGTCCATTACGGCGACCCGGTCGTCATCATCCTTGTAATTGCCGTTGCGCTGATCGTAGGTGTATGCCAGGAAGCCGAAGCGTGTGCCGTTGCGCTCAATCACAACGCCCGCGTGCGCCAGGTCCCCCGTCAGGCCGGTTCCCGCGGCGGCGATGCCATTGTCCTTCAGCAACTGCAGCGTGAATTCAATCCCCTTGTCCCCGCAGTCGCGCGCGTGATTGTTGGCGGTTGACACTACATCGATCCCGGCCAGCCGCAAGCCCTGAAGCATGTCGGGAGAGGCTCCGAAGATCATGCCTTTATCGAACGGCCTGCTGCGTTCGGTGAAGGGCGACTCCAAATTGACAAAGGCGATGTCGGCGGCCTCAAAAACCGGCGCGATCCGACGGAACGGCCAGCTCGGATCGTTCCGCTGGTGCGCATTCCGGCTGACGTACCGCGACAGCATCACGTCTCCGCCGAAGACCAGCCGGGTATTGACGGGCGGCGGCGCAACAATGGGGGATGGAGCGGAAGCCGCCTCCACCCGCGGCCGGGACCCGCATGCGGCCAGCGGGGCGAGCAGCGCCAGAAACTCCCGCCGGCCGGTTATTCCAGGTGCCGTGCGGCGGCGTGATCGAGAAACCATGTCACTCTTCGGCCGTGGTGCGAAATCATTTGTGCTGGATATTGTTTCGGGTCGTAGGGTTTGAGGAAAACGTCCCGCAGCACTTCGGCCTTGTCTTCTCCGGCCGCCAGGAATACCGAGTGCCGCGCCGCCAGCAACACGCCGGGCAGCAGCGTGATTCGCCATTGCCGGATCTTCTCCACAAACACCGCGGCCGCGATACCGTCCCGATTATCGATTAGCGGCTCGCCGGGGAATAAGCTGGCCGTATGCGCATCCGGCCCGGTTCCAAAGTGTGCGACGTCGAAATGCGGCAACTCGCCGTCGTCCAACTCAAAGAACCCGGCGATCTCTTCGGCGTAGCGTTTGGCTGCCTTGTCCGGCGGCAATTCGCCGGCGATGCGGTGTACGTTCCGATGCGGAATGTGGGCCGGCACAATCAAATGCTCATCCGCCAGCTTGTAGTTGCTTTGCGGATCGCCGGGCGGGACCGCGCGCTCGTCTACCCAGAAGAGATGAACATGGCTCCAATCGAACCTGGCTGCGGCCAGATGGGCGAACAGCAGCTTCGGCGTTGCCCCGCCGGAAAGCGCAAGGGTCACTTCGCCTTCGCCCGATACAGCCGTTTCCAGCAAAGCGAGTATATGCCGCGAGCAGGATTGCGCCGCCTCGTCCGCGGTTGCATAGGAACTCCAGTGTGCACTCATCTCTTTTCCCGGCTCGCCTTTTCCCGGATGGAGTTCGCCAGGTTCAACGCCGCCTCGAAGATCGGATCGCGGCTCATAATCGACAATTCCTCCCGCAACAGATCGCACTCCCGCATCTCAGGGAACACGACCCGCTGCTGGATGCCATTGACCCGCGTCTCCACCGACGACTCATCCATCATCTCTATCGCCGCCTCGAAACCGGGACCGCGAAGACCCACGCCGGCAATCGCGGCGAACGACGGACCCAGCGCCGGGACGAGCTTCACATCAATTCCCAGAATATGCTGGAACCATGCGGCCAGATAATAGGCTGCCACGGGTTCTTCTTCTCCGGCATACCGAACCTCGATATCATTGAGCGAAGATGCCGCTTGCAAGTGCGAAGGATTCTCAAAAATCTGCGCAATGGATTCGCGCCAGCGCGTCAACCGGCTCCAACTGAGATCCGCCGTTCGGCAGCCCGCCCGGGGCAGGGAAGCGAGATACTGCAATGGTTCCAAACCCGCCGGTCCCGAATCGATCACCAGCTTCCCGGCAAGCGGAAGCAGCGCCTGAAACTGTGGCGTCCGCGAAAGCTGGAAATTGCGGCAGTACAATACGACCGGCAGATCGGGAACAATCAGACCGCGGATCACGCCGGGGACATCCATTAAACTCCCGAGCGACGAAGAGATCTCAATCTGCTCGCAGCAGATCTGTTGGTTGCCGCCAAACGGCATCCAACACTGCGCCAATACCCGCGCATCCAGAGAAGGCACTTCGCTCTGGTCAACCCTTACTACGATCGCCCGGCTGGGATGGTCGTG
>JANXXV010000408.1 GCA_025350445.1 Bryobacteraceae bacterium
CCCAACTCGACCACGGCTCGGACCACAACGTGGCCATCAGTATCTTGAAGGACCGCCTAGCCAAAATTCCGAACGTCATGCAAACACCCGCGCCGGAAGTGGACATCCTGCAATTGAACATGGCCGGACCCGTACTAGCGGTCCGGCCATATTGTCACAATTCAAACTATTGGCAGGTCTACTTCGACGCCAACAAACTAATACGGGAAAGCTTCGGCGAAGCTGGATTCGCGGTCCCGGAACAGCGCGTGCTGGTGCACAACGCCCAGTAAACAGCGGCGCGCGTTACCGGCGCCGGTAGCCGCCACCCCGGTAGCCGGAGCCATAGCCGTAGCCTCGCCCGTAATATCCCCGCCCGTAGGAGAAGAACAAACCCGAACCGTAGTACGGCCCGTAGTAGCCACCGTAAGGCGCATAGTAACCGTACGGAGAGTAGTATGGCGCAACGGACACCCGCTGCTGCTGCGGCTGACGGTACGAGAAGTCCTGTCGTTGGTCATACGCATGTTCATACGCATCCTGCGTAGGAGGTTGAAAAGCCTGCTCCGATCGTGTAGTGTTTACAACAACCGGCGCCACAATTCGAAATGTCAACAAGGTCTCCGGGTAAACCGCAGTGCTGTTTCCATGGGTCGTGAGCACCCCGATAGTCGATACCGCAGCGCCCGCAAGCGCGCCAATGCCGGCTCCAAATCCGCCGTCCACCGCGCCGCCGATTGCCGCGCCCACACCGGTGGTCGCCGCTATCGCACCGGCATCACGGCCAACTGAGGTGCCACCGCTTCGCTCAGTCAATTGAGTCTGAACCGGCACCTGTTGGCCATCCACCAGGCTGAGCTCGGTTAACTCAATCACCAACCGCGACGTACCTTTCACACGACCGCCCTTCTGCGACTCCACAACACGGCCAGCCACCGTCTGCCCGCGCCGTGCAATCACCAATCCATCCGCAATCAGCGGCTGCGCAAGCGTAGCTGTAAATGCATCGCCCGGCTGGTTATGATCGGTCGAAATCGGCTGGTTTACCCGGACCGTAACCCACGAACCAACAGGCAGAGTGAGTTGCGGACCCACAAACGAACGCTGGTATACCGGCGGCCCGTCTTGTTGCGGTTGGGATTCCCGTTGCTGTCTTGAGTCGAACGGATGTCCCTGGTCCGGCCCTTGCTGAGCGCCAGACTCTCCAACCTTTCGCCAGCCCGGCTGTTGCTGCTGTCCGTATCCGGCTTGTCCACCTTGCTGCGCAAATACCGGCGTTGTCTGCGCTAGAAAAATTGCGGCGGCCAAGGCAACCCACGTTCTATTTTGAATAGTCATAATCGTTCGGCCCTTCGCGGCCTGCACTTGAACCTGCAAATCGAATGCCAAACGTAAGTGCTTGGTTTTGAGCGGCTCTTAACAAATCGCCGTGGTTGGATTAGGCCGCCGATGGTTGTGATCAACCACTCACACAAATCCCGCCCGCCGTCCCTCCGGAAACACGCGGTAGACATGCCCGCGGTCCGCCGCCGCATTCACCGGAGCCGGTTCCACCCGGTTCGCCAGTCCGCGATTTAGAAAAAATGGAAGGGGCACGTGTGCCCTCTCGCTTGACCCATTCACCACCCTGCGCGGCGTAGCCCGATGGTGCGCGCGCGTGGCAAACTCCGGAATCTCGCCCGGTTCACCACCAGTCGGCCCGGCTCCGGCGGAACATCCGGCCTTTTCCGCCACCGCTGCGTACTTCCAACCCGCCGCATCTGGTGTACACTAACCGCCAAAATCAGCGCGGTTGGGCCCATCGCCAGACAACGCCACCTGCAATTCACCCCGCCCTGGTCACACCCGGCCCGATACTGCTTCAGGCCTAATTGCAGGCCTTAGGGACCACATCGGTCAACCGGGGCATCAACCGGCGCGTCCAGTGCGGCTAAGCCTTACAACCGCTATTGCCCTCTTCTCAGCGACCGGGCGAAATCCGGGCGGGACTGGGTTCCACACGAAAACACCTCCACGAATACACCTTGCCCCCCGTCAAATGTAGCGGTAAGCTTCGTATGGGAGTACCGATGACACTCAAGCCCGCTCCTTCAGTCCTATTTATTGCCACATCGCTCTTCGGCCAGGCAGTCTTCCCAACTGGTCCCACCCTTCTGCCGCCCCCGAATGGATCTCGTTTCGGCAATATCAACTTCCCCGGCGGCACTCCAATCGCCGCCCCTGCGCCGCGTCTCGGCAGCCTCATTCCCAATTACGGCCAGTATGCGGGCGGCTACGTCAGCCCGCCGGCGCGTCCCAACAATTCCCGCCAGGGCGGCCCGGATCGCACGCTAGTGGTTCCCTACGCCTTCCCCGTCTATTTCAACGATTACGGCGGCTACAACTATCCGCCCCAGCAGCAGCCACTCACCCTCGTGATGCAACCGCAGCAACAAACCGTCCCAACCGTGATCATCAACCAGACGTTCGCCGCGGCTCTTCCGGAGCCCAACGACGATGATGCTCAAACCCAATCCAGCGTCCGGATTTACAAGACGCCCGTGCGCTCTACCGCGCCTGAGTCCGCCGCAGCGCCCCGCGCCGCCTCCCCTGACGACCGCGCCACTATCTTCCTCATCGCCTACAAAGACAGATCCATCCATTCCGCAATTGGCTACTGGACCGAAGGCGACACCCTGCACTACGTCACCCGGCAGGGTACCGTGAATCGAATATCGTTGGACCAGGTAGACAAGCCGCTCTCCGATCAGTTGAACAGTGAACGGAAAGTGGATTTTCAGATCCGTGCCAAATAGCTCACTTCCAGACGTGCCAGTGAAGCGTAGCGCGGATTTCTATCAGTGGTACTTCGATCCGCGCCCGGCGCAGCCCATTCCCGGCGAAATCGGAGACGCGCATCCCCCGCAGACGAATAGCGCGGACCGCAGCGCCGGCGCCATGCGAAATCCTTCCCCTTTCACCCCGTTTCACCATTCCGCTGAAAGGCAAAATTAAGACATGACCCGTAGATCCACCCTGCTGCTGCTCTCCACCGCCGCACCCGCTTTCACGCTAAAGGCCTGGCAACAGGCCGCGCAGGAAACCTGGACATTCCACCGCCTCGACCAGATCGGCGGCCACCCCGCCACCATCCTCGGCCACCCCCGCGTTATAGACACGCCGCAAGGGAAAGCGGTGCAGTTCAACGGCATTGACGACGCTATTTTCCTGGACGTTCACCCGCTGGCGGGAGCTGAAACATTTACCTGGGAAGTTGTTTTTCGCCCCGATAGCGGCGGCGCGCCCGAGCAGCGCTTTTTCCACTTGCAGGAAACAGACCCGAAGACCGGTACGGACACCGGCGCCCGTCTGCTATTTGAAACGCGCCTGATCGGCGACCGCTGGTGCCTGGACAGCTTCGCGCTATCCGCCGGCGGATCGAAAGCGCTGCTGGACCGCACGCTGCTCCACTCGACGGACGCCTGGCATCACGCCGCCGCGGTCTACGACGGAAAGGAGTTTCGAAACTACGTGGACGGCAAACTCCAAGGCGCGGCGACAGTTCACTTAACGCCGCAAGGCGCAGGACACGCTTCAATCGGAACCCGCATCAATAAACGGGACTACTTCAAAGGCGCCGTCCGCATCGCCAGAATGACCCGCCGCGCCCTTGAACCCGCCGCCTTCCTGAGCAATCTTTAGAAAGGTAGTCAGGTGACCTTCCGGCCATCGCCATTATGGCCGCCGCGGAACCGGAACAGTTTTCAAATCCGCCCATCATACAATTGAAGGAAGTGGGTCTTTCGGCACATACTTTCAGCGCGCGTTTCTGGGCGCTGGTCGGAGCGACGTTTCTCGGCTTTCTAGGCATCGGAACCGTGCTGCCCGGCCTTGGACCCCATGTCCGCCACGATCTGGGCGGGTCCGATCAAACCGTAGGCTTCGTCATCGGGATATTCTCGTTCGTTGCACTAGCCGCCCGCTTCTTCTCCGGCCCGCTAGCCGACCGCCGCGGCCGCAAGACCGCGTTCCTCACGGGACTTCTAAGTTGTTCCCTGGCAGGCGCGGCATACCTTCTGCCCATCGGGATCACCGGAGCCTATTTAGGCCGCATACTGCAAGGTTTCGGCGAGGCATGTCTATATACAGGAGCGGCGGCGTGGGCCCTGGAACTAGCCGGCATCCACCGCAGCGGGCAGGCGCTGGGGTATCTCAGCAGCGGCATCTGGGGAGGTATCTCCGCCGGCCCCGTTGTAGGAAATTGGTTAGGATCGTTTGAACACGCCGCCATGATGCAAATGGTAAGTGCTTTAATCGCCTTCGCCATCCTGCTGCGCATTCCAGAGGATTACGCCCCCGAAGCGCATACGGAGCCCAGGCGCTGGATACCCTCTTCCCTAATTGTGCCCGGCATTGCTATCGGATTCGTCAACGTGCATTACCCCGTGGTGGCGGGCTTTCTCATTCTCCACTTGGCTCGCCACGGAAATTCCGGACCCGCCGCCTTTTCCGCCTACGCACTGCTGATCCTGTTCTCCCGGTTCTTCCTGGGCGGCTTGCCCGACCGCATCCACCCGGCCATCACATACTACGCCGGCTTGGCCGCCATGGCCGCGGGGTTGATCGCACTCGCCGCCGGTCCCGAGCCGTTCTTCGCCATCGGCGCCACCGCCCTGCTCGGATTCGGCTTCTCATTTCCATGGTCGGCCGTCGCCGCTACGGTTCTCCGGCAAATCCCGGAACGGGAGCGCGGCTCCGCGGTCGGCGTGCTAAGCGCCTTCTACGACTTCTTCGTCGGGGTCAGCTCCTTTGCCGCGGGATTGATCGCCAAGAACTTCGGCTACTCCGCCGCCTTCGCGATGGCCGCCGCCGCTCTAGGTGGCGCGGCCATCGCCGGGCGCTACGTCTTCCAGGCCAAGGCCCAGGAATCCATAGTCGCCGAAGCAGAATACGCCCGCCCAGCAGCAAATTCGTGACAAATCCCCACTGCCTCTAAATCCCCACTGCCTCTAAGTCCCCACTACCTCTAAGGTGGGGCAGACGCCCTCGTCTGCGCGCGACCCCCAGGTCGCGCTCTTGCGCCCGTCGTCAACTCTTACCAGCGACAGGACACTAGCGCGGCTCCCGGAATCACGCTCGGTCCCAGCCACGGCTGTCAGGGAGGGGTTGCTTGCTTGATTGGCTCTTGTATCCGGCCCAATAGCAAGTAGCCGTCAGACTATAGAGTCCTCCTTCGCGCCTCCCGTCGAAGTTCCGGGCAATCAACCGCCGGTGCCGGAAAAAAACGGCATCCGGCAGATCGACCGCGCTTCCGGCTGAACGTCATCGCGGCGAAGCCTCCCGCCAGCCTCAGTCGGAACTTCAGCTCGCAAGCATGTTTCACCAGTTTCAGCGGCCTGTGCGCCGGGGCATCGTTTTCATCAGTGCGCGCAACACGCTGTTGACCGATCCCGCATCCTTGAACACCCTCGCAATATCGGGGTTGAGTTCGCTCGCGACAACTGGCCCAC
>JANXXV010000722.1 GCA_025350445.1 Bryobacteraceae bacterium
CTGACGGTTTCGCCATCCGGCGCAACGAACGACAAGGTGCCTCTGGACCCCTTTGTGCCGGTGCTCGCCGGAAGGGAACAGATCGATCCGGACTTCGTCTTAGTCACGCCGCTGCGGTCCAAGAGGAACAGATCGCGTACAAAATCCGTCTGGTCGAAGGTGGTTGTCGAGCCGGGCAAAAGAGTCAGGGCATCGTATACGCTTACCAGCGCGACCGTTTTGCCGAATTCATTCCCGGCCAGCAGGCGATAGGCGCGGTGCAGCACCTCAAGAAAAGCTTGCGACGTCGCCTTCGGTTTCCTCGCTTGAATCGCCTTGAGAAGTTTCACCACATGAGACGGTCGAATCGCCTGCACTTTTTTGCGATTGATTTTCACGGCCCGGTCCGCGGGAAGAACGCGGACGATAGATGGAAAAACCACCAGTCCCGCATCCACCTGCTGTATCTGAAGATTTTCGGCTTTCGCCGCGCTGATGAGGTCGGCGGCGTATCCGTCGCGCAGATACGCTTCCTCTTCCTCGGGGCTGAAGGGCCATGCGGATCTGGCGTTACCAACCTCCTGCCGAGTCGATTCCAGAATTGCCAGCAACCGCTCAGAAGCTTTCCGCACTTGTGGAATATCGCCGCCGGACGCAGCCCGGTGCAGTTGCTTAATAGACTTCGCCAAAATAGCTATCGCTCTACTTGCTGCGTCCGCGGCTCTCTCGGTGTCAGAGCATCCCTGTTCAAAAGTCAAATTCATCCTCCGTAATCGATTGTCTTAGCGGCCAAAGACAAACCGTGCACGCCTCGGGTCGGCTCCGCCTTCCAGTACTCCATTATTAGACACGATCACCGTGGGTGCCGAGGAGTTGCTCCACTCCCCGGTTAATGAAACCCGGTGGCCCAGCGCCGTCAACTTCGCCGCGGTCTCTTTCGAAATCCGGCCTTCCAGATTCAGTTTTCCCGGTACAAATTGATGATCCGCGAAAGATGCGTAAAAATGCTCGGTCTGGAACCGCGGCGCTTCCACCGCTTCCTGCGGAGACATGTTGAACACCACGATATTCAAGAGCACTTGCAGCATGGCCTGATCCTGATTGTCGCCGCCGGGTGTTGACATCACCAGAAACGGCTTTCCGTCCTTGGTTACAATCGTTGGGCTTAATGTCACGCGCGGGCGTTTACCGGGCGCGAGTTCGTTCGGATGTCCGGGCGTCAACACGAACGACTGCAGCCGCGACGAAAACGGAATGCCGGTGTCGCCCGCGATGACCGATGGCAGCCATGCGCCGCTCGGAGTTGCCGAAAACATGTTCCCATTGCGGTCGATCACATTCACACAGGTGGTATCGTTCACGATGCCGCCGCTGGTGGTGGTTTTGTCTTTCGGCAGCGGCGCGCCGAACGCACCGGGGCGGGATTCCATGGAGGCGTGTTCCGGATCGATCAGCTTTCTGCGTTCGGCGGCATAGTCGCGCGACAACAGCGTCTCTTCGGGGATCTTGCTGGACTTCGGATCGCCATAGTAACGGTCGCGGTCGGCGAAGGCGAGCTTGGTGGCTTCCACCACCGTGTGCAAATACTCCGGCGAGTTGTGGCCCATCGCCTTCAGGTCGTAATTTTCCAAAAGATTCAGAGTTTCCAGCATTACCGGGCCCTGCGTCCAGAAGCCGGGCTTGTAGACCTCGAAGCCATGGAACACCGCCATCTTCGGGTCGTCTTGATCGGCGTGAAAATTCTTCATATCGTCGTAGGTGATCAGGCCTTCGTTCGCCTCGGAAAATGCAGCAATGCGCTTGCCAATCGAGCCTTTGTAGAACAGATCCCGCACTGCCTGCAACTTCTTCGCACGGTTGCCGCGCGTCTTTTTCTCTACGGCCGCCAGTTCACGCAGGGTCTTAGCCAGCGTGGGCATACGCACAATCTCGCCCCGCTGCGGCGGCGTTCCGTTCGGATAGAAGAACGCTTTCGACGCCGGCCAGAGTTCCAGGATGGTCTGATAGCCTTTCAGCATTCCGGCAAACTCTTCGGCGATGGGGAACCCACCGGCATACTCGATGGCGGGCGCCGACACTTGGGCGAAGCTCATGGTGCCGTATTTTTGCAGCGCCAAAATAAGTCCGTCAAAAACGCCAGGCAGAATGGCCGAGCGGATTCCTTGCGACGGAATGGGCGGCATGCGGCCGGGTTGTTCCCACGGTTCCATGGGGCGTTGCTGATAGTACGCGGGCGTCGCCTTCGCGGGCGCAGTGCCTACGCCGCTGATGGCGATCACCGGCTTGCCGGCCATTTTGATCAGCAGCGGCATTTCGCCGCCGAGTCCGAAACGCGATTGCTCCG
>JANXXV010000747.1 GCA_025350445.1 Bryobacteraceae bacterium
ACCAGGCAAACAGCTCCACATGGAAACAATTAATCTTCGTTACTTTTTCGATGAAGTCGGGATGGCCGCGATGGTGAGTCAGCGGATGGTGCGGGTCCGGAACGCCAATCTCCGGATACGTCCTGACGCTGCCTTCGCGGCCTAGCATCATTGTTGAAACGCGCGTCAGGTCGGACTGGAATGCGATCACCTGCAGATTGAACATCAGCTTCACATATTCCGCATAGTCGAACGGAATTCCGGAAGGCTTCTCGGACGGAGGCGTCACCGGGTCGTTCTCGGCCGCGGCAATACGGACCTCCACTTCGCGAATACCGGTGAGGTACTCGTCCATCTTGCGCTTATCGGACGCGCCCAGCTCAGCAGTCAGCCGCTGCGTGTTCTCGCGCGTCTGGTCCAAAATGCTTTTGCGATACATTGCACGTCTAGCGCGGACATCGGCGGGAAGACTCGGATCTATGGTGCCGAACAAGCGTTCGAACACGGAGCGCGGATTCACTTCAACGGGCAGCGGTGTATCCGGATCCTTCCAGGAGAGAGTGTTCGTATAGGCGCAACTGGAACCGGTATCGCAGTTGCCCACCATGCGCGCGTCTTCGCAGCCGATCTGCAGCGACGCCACGCGCGTTTCAGCGGCGAAGCGCCGTGCGGCAATCTGATCGAACGTCACACCGGCATGAACATCAGGCCCCGCGGTGTACTTCGGCGTCGTGCCTGAAAGGAAGCTGCCGGAGGCCTTCGCATGACCGCCGCCCTTTCCCTTATTCGCTGCTTCATTCGCCAGGCCGGAGATCACGGTGATGTTCTGCCGGAACGGCTCCAGCGGTTTTAAGATCCGTGTGAAGGCGAAATCTTTGCCGGGGTCCGAGGGCTTCCAATCCTTCATCACAATGCCGTTGGGAACATACACCACGGCCACGCGGCGTGCTTGGCTGCCGAGCTTCGCCGGGGTCGCAAAAGCGGGGCGCATGGCGTCCAGCAGCGGAAGCGCAATCGCGGCGCCCACTCCCCTTAACAGAGTCCGGCGGTCAACGTGCTTGCCTGTAAGGAAATTCATTTGGATCTCTCTCCCATGGTAGCCGCTATTTGGTTCGCTTCGCGGGCGTGCCTCATCTGGAAGGGAAGGCTATTCACAATTCCCAAAACCAGTTGCGAAAATTTGTAGTCGTGCGAAGCTAGATTCGTCGTGATGGCGGCGACGGCGGGCCGATCATAGCGTTCGATGCCGCGCCCAATCGCGTACATCAATAATTTTTCCGTCAGTCCACGCACGAACGCGTCGCGATCACCCGTCAACAGCGCCTTCAACTGCGCCGGCGTTTGGAAGCTTCGGCCATCCGGAAGAGAGCCCGACACATCCAACGGCAGTTTCCCGTCTTCTGTGCGCCATGCGCCAATCGCGTTGAAATTCTCAAGTCCGAAGCCCAGCGGATCCATGCGGGAATGGCACGAAGCGCAGGTTGGATTCTTGCGGTGCTGCTCCATCTGTTGCCTTAGCGTAGCGTCCTGGCCAGCTTTAGCTTCAGCGAGTGGAGGCACCCCGGGTGGCGGCGCAGGCGGTGGGGCATTCAGTAGATTTTCCAGAATCCACTTGCCGCGCAGCACCGGCGAAGTGCGCGTGGAATATGACGAAACGGTGAGGATGCTGGCCTGCGCCAGAACTCCTCCGCCACGTTCAGTCCCGCTGACATCCACCCTTCGGAACTCAGGCCCCGTCACGCCGGGGATTCCGTAAAACCGCGCCAGCCGCTCATTCAGGAACGTGTAGTTCGCGTCGAGAAGCTCAAGTACGCTGCCATTCTGGCGGACGATATTATCGATGAACAATTCCGTCTCACGCCGCATCGACAGCCGCAGCGCGTCATCGAACATTGGGAAGCGTTCCTGATCTGGCCGCACCACTTCGATATTCCGGAACTGCAGCCACTGGCCGGCGAAGTTCTCCACCAGTGCAAAGGACTTGGGATCGCGCAGCATCCGCTTCACCTGGGCGTCCATCACGGCAGGTTGCTGCAAGGTGCCCTGGCCGGCGGCGCGAAGCAGTTCGGCATCCGGCATGCTGCTCCATAGGAAATACGAAAGCCGCGATGCCAGTTCGTAGCGGCTGATGGGGACGGATGCGTTCCCCGCCGGCGCCGGCCGGTCGTGTTCGATCCGGTACAGGAAGTTGGGAGAAACCAGCACGGCCTGCAACGCCGTGGCAATGCCTTCTTCAAACGAATCGCCCTGCTTGCGCGCCAACGTCACATACCCAATGAATTGGTCAACTTCCTTCGCGGTGACCGGACGCCGGAACGCGCGGCTGGCAAAACTGGTAAGAATCTTTCGCGCGCAGGCATCCGTGTGCTTTCCCGCCACATGACCACACACGTAAATCTTTCGCAGACTCCCAGGCGAAGCCGCGGTCGCCTGGTTGAAGGGACCGCCCACATCCAACGATTCAAACCGGTTGTCCACGCGCGTTTCAATTGCGTCCGTCTTAATTTTGGTGCCGTACTTTCGCAGCGTCTCAATGTCTTTTTCAGACAGCTTGCCGCGCGCCGAAATCAACGGTACCGGGGGACGCTTGGAAGGCTCAGGCCCGTTGTAGCTTGGCGGCAGTCCGTGATAGGTTTTCAGATACGATTCCGAGAGCAGGTGCTCGCCCGCGGTGACGCGTGCCCGCACTTCCACAATCTGCCCTTCCAGATCGGTAGCATCCACTTCGAATTCCTTAATCAATTTCCCGTCGATGAAAAGCGCCGGATGCACCGGCTCCGATTGGTTCGGACGGTGGCCGTTCAACACCAGCCGGAAATTGTATTCCGCATCCACCGGGAAGCGATGAATGAAGTGCGCCGAGTGCAGCGTACTCAAGCCGGTGAGGTCGTAGTTCAACAGGTCCTTGGTGAGCGTGGACTTGCCGCGCGTTTCATTGATGCGAACCGGGGCTGAGTAGTGGATTGCCGCGGGCTTGCGCCGCTCGGGTCCGAAGAGTGCAGTCCGCACCACGCGCTCGGCGGCGTCCACGTAGTTCTCAAGCAGCGCGGGGGTCAGGTTCAGCGCATCGCTGATGTTGTCGAAACCAAACGCCGCGGTGTCCGCTGGAAAGCCATCCGCCGGACGGATATCGATGCCCAGCAGGTCGCGCATCGTATTGTTGTACTCGGCCCGGTTCAGCCTGCGGGCGGTCACCCGGCCAGCCTCGGGTGTAACCATCCGGTCCAGCCGGTCGAACTCTGTTTCAATCCAATGGGTGACCGATTTGGTGGTTGCCTCCAGGGGACGCGGAACGCCCGGCGGAGGCATCTGCCCGGTCTTCAGCTTGTCCACCACCTTCTCCCAGATTTCGCGGTCCTGGTCAAACGTTTTCGCTGTTTGTAGCGACTTTAGATCGACATCGCCGGACTTGACGCTCGCGTTGTGACAGCCCGCGCAGCTCTTCTCGACGAACGAGAAAACCTCCGGAGACGCGGCGGAGAGGGGCACGGACAGGGCAGCCGCCACGAACACAATGGGGAGCACTCGGATCATAAGACTATTTAGAAGACTCCTGAGAATGACGAAACGTAACCTTACCTATGCTATCGTCCGCAAATTTTGCGCCGCATCTGATACAGTCATGTTAAATGGACGGCAACGGATCAGTGCGGTTAGCTTTGACAGTATTGTCCGCTTTATCCGGCATCGTTTTCGCACAGCAGCCGGCTGACTTCTTCGAATCCCGCGTGCGTCCGGTGCTGGCCAAGAACTGCTTCGCCTGCCACACTGCATCGGCCATGGGCGGCCTGCAACTGGACTCCCGGGATCACTTGCTGAAAGGCGGCCAGGACGGCGCTGTGATTGTCCCCGGCGACCCCGACAAAAGCTTGTTGATTCAGGCCGTACGGCAAACCCATGAGTGGCTCAAGATGCCACCCATGGGCAAGCTGACGAATCAGGAAATTGACGATTTTTCCAGTTGGGTGAAGGCGGGCGCGGTGTGGCCGGAGAGTGCTGCCGCCCTTGCTCCCCCGCCGAGTCCGGCGTACGTGATCACGCAACAGCAGCGGGATTTCTGGGCTTTCCGGCCGGTGCGGAAACCGGTGCCGCCCCAAGTCCGTGGCCAAGGGTGGCCCAAGAACGCCGTTGACCGTTTCATCCTGGCGAAATTGGAAGAGAAGGGACTGCGGCCCGTGAAGCCAGCCGACAAGCGAGCTCTGCTTCGCCGCGCCTCATTTGACCTCATCGGGCTGCCTCCTACTCCGGCGGAAATCGATCAGTTCCTCGGCGATTCCACGCCCGCGGCCTTCGCTAAGGTGATTGACCGCCTGCTTGCCTCGCCTCACTATGGCGAGCGTTGGGGCCGATACTGGCTGGACCTCGCCCGCTACGCAGACGGCCAGTTGGGCGCTAGCAAGGACACGCCCTTCCCCAATGCATACCGCTATCGCGATTGGGTGGTGGACGCGTTCAACACCGACATGCCTTACGATCTTTTCGTGAAAGCCCAGATCGCCGGCGATCAATTGAAAGACGATAAACTGCTGCCCGGCCTGGGCTTTTATGCGCTGACGCCGGATGGCGACGACCGGGTAGATGTCACCGGACAGGTCTTCATGGGCCTTACCGTCGGCTGTGCGAAATGCCACGATCACAAGTACGATCCGCTTCCAACGAAAGATTTCTATTCGCTGCTTGGTGTTTTTAAGAGCACTGAGGTGAAGGAACACCCGCTTGCGCCCGGTGCGGTTGTCGAAGCCTACAAAGCGCACAAGAAGCAGATTGACGATCAGAAAAATACCAACGACGATTTTATTCAAAAGCACAGCACGGAACTGAGCGAGATTCTGGCCACTAAGACGTCGCGCTACCTGATGGCGGCCTGGCAGGTTCTCAACGCTCCAGACGTCAAGGTGTCCGCGGTTGCCGCAGCAGAAAAACTGGATGAGACCATCCTCTCCCGCTGGATCGCGTACCTGAAGGCGTCGAACCGCGATCACAAGTTTCTTGCCTCATGGAACCAACTGCTGACGGCGCATGGAGATCGCGCGCAGGCGCAGAAACTGGCCGATGAAACCCAGACCTTCGTTCTTTCCGTCTTCGCCGAGAAGCACGGGATGGACGACCGCAACTACGTGAAACTGGGCGGCGCCGCAACCGTACGGGACGAAAAGACCCGGCAGTATACCAACCTGGAATCGTTGCCGATTGAAAAGTATTATCTGTGGCGGGACTTGGCCTCTGAGCCGTACAAGAAGGACTTTCTCGATTTCAAGGGAGGCGTCTACTACTTCGGGCCGAAGGACATCGACCGCTTCCTCGCACCGGAGTGGCGCGAACATCATGAGGCCTTGAGCGCCCGTTTGGCGCAGCTTGAGAAGGACCTGCCGCCGCAGTTTCCGTTTCTCCACACCATTCACGATCGTGAAAAGACGGCGGACAGCAAGGTGTACATTCGCGGAGACGAGAGCACGTTGGGTGAAATCGCTCCGCGCCGGTTCCTGGCAATTTTGTCGAAGGGTGAGCCTGCGCCATTCCAGACCGGAAGTGGCCGGCTGGAGCTGGCGGACCTCATCGCCACCGAGTCGAATCCGCTGTTTGCACGCGTGATGGTGAACCGCATCTGGCAGCATCACTTCGGCCAGGGACTGGTCCGCACGCCGTCTAATTTCGGGCAACTTGGGGAACGGCCCACGCATCCGGAACTGCTGGATTTCCTCGCCTCTCGTTTTGTGGAACAACGCTGGTCGATGAAAGCGATGCACCGCGAAATCATGCTGTCGGCGACGTATCAACTGGCCGCAATCGACGACGCGAACGATTCGGCGGAGGATCCGGCGAACCGCCTGCTCTGGCGGGCGAACCTTCAACAGCGTTTGGATGCCGAAGCGTTGCGCGACGCACTGCTCGCCGTTTCCGGACAACTGGATGCCACCATGGGCGGGCCATCGTTGCCGCTGGCGGACACCAACCGGCGCAGGACCATCTATGCGCAAATCGGCCGCACCAAACTGGACCCGGTGCTGGCGTTGTTTGATTTCCCGAATCCAAACGCAACCAGTGAACAGCGCATGGTGACGGTGGGCCCAATGCAACGCTTGTATTTCATGAACAACAGTTTTGTCGCGCAACAGGCAAAGGCGTTGGCGGACCGCATGGCGGCGTCCGGCGGTGATGCGCGCGCGCGCGTCACTCTCGCCTACCGTCTGCTGTTCGCACGCGTGCCAACGGATTCCGAACTCAAGTTGGGGTTGACCTTCCTTGAAAATAATCGGGATTCGTGGCCACAATATACGCAGGTACTGCTCAGTTCCGCCGAGTTCAGTTCGGTGAATTAGGAGGTTTCCAAGTGAATCGACGTGACGCATTGAAGACCATGGGCGCCGGGTTCGGCACGCTTGGCTGGATGAACCAGTTGCACGCTGAATCCCAAGCCTCTCCGCTGGCGCCGAAGGCCCCGCACTTCCCGCCCAAGGCGAAGCGGGTGATCTTCCTGTTCCTCAACGGCGGCATGTCCCACGTGGATACCTTCGATCCCAAACCCATGCTCAACAAGCACGACGGTGAGCCGCTGCCCGGGCCGAAGATTGTCACCGATCGCGCGTCGGGCAATCTGATGCGCTCGCCCTTCGAGTTCCGTAAGTACGGGCAGAGCGGCACCGAGGTCAGCGACATCTTTCCGAGGGTGGCGTCGAAGATCGACGACTTCTGCGTCATCCGGTCCATGTATTCCGACAACGGCAATCACGGTCCGTCGCTGTTGATGATGAATAGCGGGCATGGTTTGACGGGCCGTCCGGCCATGGGCTCCTGGCTTACTTACGGCCTGGGAACGGAAAACCAGAATCTGCCGGGCTTCGTGGTCTTGTGTCCCGGCTATCCGGTGCTGGGCGCGCAGTTGTGGGATTCTACGTTTCTGCCTTCGGTACACGGTGGCGCCTATATTCCCAGCGGCGAGCGCGACCCGGACAAGTTGGTGCAGAACATTCGCAACCCTACGTACACGGCTGCGAACCAGGAACAGCAGTTGTCGTTGCTGGATAAGCTGAATCGATCTTACGTGGACCAGGTGGGCCATCAACCCGGACTCGAAGCCGGCATTCAGGCCATGGAAGTTGCCTATCGTATGCAGACCGAAGCCCCGGGCGTCTTCGATATCGGAAAGGAAAGTCAGGCCACGCGCGACCGTTACGGAGATGGCGATTTTGGCCGGGGCTGCCTGATGGCCTTGCGACTTGCGGAAAAAGGCGTGCGCATGGTGCAGGTGTACTTCGGAAATTTCCAGCCGTGGGACAGCCATGACGATATTCGCATCCACGCCAAACTGGCCAACGCCGCCGATGCGCCCATTGCCGCGCTGGTGGAAGACTTGAAGTCGCGCGGCATGTTCGACGATACGCTGCTCATCGTCGGCAGTGAATTCGGGCGCACTCCCATGATCCAGAACAGTGGTCTGGAAAAGGTGGGCAACGGCCGGGATCATAACGTCCACGGCTTTTGCACGCTGCTGGCCGGGGGCGGAGTGAAAGGCGGGACGACCTATGGCGCCACCGACGACTTCGGTTTCAAGGCCGTTGAGAAACGTTGCCACGTGCATGACCTGCATGCCACCGCGCTGCACCTGCTTGGTATGGATCATAAGCGGCTGACATACAGGTACAGCGGTCGCGATTTCCGTCTGACCGATGTTTCCGGGAACGTGATCAAGGAAATCCTGGCGTAATCAGGGTAGAATCGTAGGGTTCCCAGGGAGGAAAACCACATGAACCGCCACGCGATGCTGTTGCTTGCCGCAACCCTTTCAGGCTCCGCCGCCTTATCCGCGCAGACCACAAACCCAATGAGCACCGAGGTTAGACAAGCCTACACCGGCATCAAGAATAACCTCATCAAGATGGCAGAAAAGATGCCGGAGGAGAATTACGTATTCAAACCCACGCCGGAGATCAGATCGTTCGGCCAACTTGTGGGCCATGTGGCCGATTCCCAACTGCGCACGTGCTCCGCTGTCAAAGGCGAAATGAAAACAGGCACGGCCGGCGCCAAAACTGCGAAAGCTGACATTGTGGCGGCCCTGAAAGAATCGTTCGCCGAATGCGACGCGGCCTACGATTCCTTGACTGATGCCACTGCGGCGGACATGATCAAGACCGCCCGCGGCCAGCGGACGAAGCTCGGCGCGCTGGTTGGCAACACCACGCACTCCAATGAAGAGTACGGCTACATGTCGGTGTACCTGCGGCTGAAAGGTGTGGTCCCGCCGTCCAGTGAACCGAAGTAAGGAAGTCTTTCTCTTCCATTCAGCTGCCGATCAGGGGGCGGCGGAATGTATTAGGGAGCGCCTGGAATCTCTTGGCGGGGCGCAAGTCCGGTTGGGGCAGTTAGGCGTTGGCGAGACAGTTGAGGATGTCTGGGAACAAGGCCTGGACTCCTCGGCTATCCTGCTGCTGCTCTCGCCGTCCTCGGTGCCCTCTGCCGCAACGCGCGACAAGTGGCCGTCGATTTTGCG
>JANXXV010000416.1 GCA_025350445.1 Bryobacteraceae bacterium
TCCAGTTGCAATCCGCGCAGAAACTGATTCGGCGTAGTCGGCGTGGAGATCGGAACCGACGTCGCCAGCAGCAGACTGCCCAAATCCGCCTTCGGATTGAATCCGGCCTTCACAATTGTCAGCGTGCCCGCCAGCAGCGCATGGGTCGAGGTTCCCGTCAAACTCACGTTCGCGTTCCCGGTCGTGCTCACGCCGTCCCCTCTGTAGCGCACATTGTCGGCGCGGCCCTGCAGCCGGTAGACTACCTCACCCTTTCCGAATCCAACGAAGCCTGTAAGAGCGATGGTGCCGCCACCGGTCAGCGCAGTCAACTTGTCTGAGATCGTGGCCCGATTGCGGTCGAAGATCACCGTGCCGTTCGCCTGATCGATGCCGTTCGGAAAGTCCTCCAGATAAAACGTGGCGTTCTTCAGTTCCAGCCGGCCGTTAATCACCGGCTGTTCAAACGAACCGCGAACGGTGGCGCTCACCGCCGAGTGCCCGGTTGCCAGCAGCCCCGGTTGGTAATCCTGCAGAATGGCCAGGTTCACTTCTCCATTCACGCGGAAGTCGTACGGATTCTTCTCATCCTTCAGATTCAACGTGCCAATCGCTTCGATGTTGGAGTCTCGGCCTACCAGGCGACCGCTCACCAGGTGGATTCCTTTACTGTCGGCCGTCGCAACTATCGGCCCCGCATTCCGCAGCGTCAGATCCTGCGCCTGCTTCTTGCCCGGATTCGCTTTCTGCGTCGAGAAGATCTCCACCCTCGGCAATTCCATTCGCGCCGTCATCAGTTCCGGCTTCAACGCCGGTCCGGAAAAAGTGAGTTTCCCTTCCACGAACCCATCCACCGGAAACGGGTCTTTGCCCTTCGGCCGGAACAAGTCCTGAATCGTGGCCACTGTCATCCGGGAAAACTCCACCTGTCCGCTCCCGGGATAATCGCCCGCCAGTTCGAACACGCCGTTGCCCTTCAATACGGACCCGCGTAGCTCCCCGGACGTTCCCAGTGTCAGCCTGCCCGAGGCCGTTGCTGCTTCCACCACGAAATTCCCCAACGCCGTGTTGTCCACCACCAGGCCCTGCACTGCGAACTGCCCGTTCAGATTGGTTAGCTGCGGTTTCGCCTTGTCCACCCTCGCGCCTCCGGTCATTCGCAAAGTGAACCGCCCCTTCATTCCCGGCCTGTATTCCTGCACGGTCCGCACCTGCTCCAGAGTGAAGCCCCGCGTCGATACATCGAACGCCGCCGTGCCATTTTGGAAGTCGTTGGCCGTGTGGCGGTACGATCCGGAAATGGAAACCTGCGCCGCACCCTGTTCCAGCAGCCCGTTCGCAACCTCCAACGAGTCATTTGAATAGCGAACCTCCGCCCGTAACCGGTCGTACTTTTCGCTATAGGCCGCCGGCTTGTCCACCAGCGCTTCCATCACGGCGTGCGGCGATCCATAGGTGCCCGATACTGTGATCGATCCGGACAGCGCTCCGGTCACCGGCGCCTTTTGACCGGCATCTGCCAAGAGCTTCTCAATACTAGCGCCCCGCAACCGCAAAGTGCCCGAGAGAGCGCTGGCATCCACCAACTTCCAGTTCAGAAGACCAATATTCACCGATCCATCGAGCGCGAGCGCGCCCTGACTTAAGACAAAGCTCCGAACCCGAAGCCCTCCTTGATTCACCGCCAGGCTCGCGGTCAGATCCTCAAAACTCCGCCCTTCGCTGCTGAACTTATTGAGAACCGCGTTTCCACTGATCTCGGCTGCATCCAGCTTTCCGTCCACCGTGCCCTCAAACGAAGCACTACCGCCGGCATTTAATTTCAGCGGCAGCGTCCGCGGAGCCTGCTCGGACGTCAAGGCTAAAGCCGGTAGCAAATCGTTCAAGTCTCGGGATTCCATCTTGACCTCCAGATGCTCGCCCAGCGTACCGTTGAAGTTCAGCGCGGTAGCCGCCGTCTTCAGATAAGACTGCCCCAGATCCAATCGCTGCGCCTGCTGATCGTAGACCGCGTCTACGTGCCCCGAGATCGGAATGCCGCCATCCGCCGGAACCACATCGAACTGGCCCGATCCCTTGAAATCGCGAGCCCCCCGGATAAATGATCCCGTCACCGCCACCGGTCCCGAAGCCATTCCGTTCCATGCCACGCCTTTCACTCCCGCCGTGCGGCTTACTTCCTGCACCGGGATGCCCGTCACCGTGCCCTTGACGGAGTATTTGCGGAAGTCCTTCAAGTCCGCCTGCCCAATAAACTTTCCGCCCAGCGCAGTCACCTGTGTGTCGCGCAGCACCAATTCGTGTAAGCTCACCTGCACCGCCGAGTTCACTGCGATGCCGCTGATCCGGATTCCGTTCTCATCGATCACCAGCCCCTTGCCTGTTACGTTGCCAGCCACCAGCAAGCTGTCCGCGGCGGTGTACGTCACCTTCCCGGCAAACTTCAAATGTCCGGCTTTCGGTTCGGTCATGTCGAGCGGCTTGGCCAGTTCGGCCAGATCTCCTTCCGCCTTCAGGTCAAGTGCGATGCGCGGAATTCGCAGGTTGTCGATCTCCCCGCTGAAGTCCACCATGGATTTCGACATGGTGAGCCGACCGCTCTCGAAGTGTACCCGCGACTTCTCCAGCACGATTTTGCTTTCCATGTGAAACCCGAGCGCGATTCTCTTGGCCTGCTCGATCCGCAGATCGTCCATCGCCAGCAAACCGTAATAGCGCGGCCCGGTTGTGTCGTAGCTCAGATCCGTATGGATATTTTCGCCCCGGATGTCCAGCGGAATATTCCGGGCGCCGAAATGAACCAGCCCCTGCTCTACCACCAATCGCTTGATCTTCAGGCTGACGACCGATTGAATCGGATCGATCTTTCCGGAACGCGCGATCTTCGGTTCCGGCAGGTTCAACTGCCCGTTCGCATCCACCAGAATGTTCACTTTCGGCCGCAGCACAATCACGGAAGCAAGATCGACGCGCTTCTCCAGCAGCGAAATAATCTTCAGTCCAACCCGCACCGAATCGGCCTGAACCAGTGGCGCCTCTCCGGCCGGTTCCTTGCCATGCAGAACGAACGGAGCCACTTCAGCAGTCAAAGTCTTCCAGTCGAAGTGGAATCGACCGATCTCCACCCGGCCGCCGCTCACTCGCTCGACTTCATAAACGATGCGCTCCCGCACTTTCTCTTGCAGCCATTCGCTTGGCAGAATCGCCAACACCGCAAGCGCCGCGATACCGAACAACGCGAACAACGCCCCAACGAGTTTCAGTGTGATTCGCGCCGGACGATTCATTGGAATACCTCTTTCCGGAACACAATCTGCGTTTGCGTCCGCGTCTGCCCTAACCATCGATCCAGCGCATGGTCTGCCACGTCCGCGGTTATTACGTTCTCCACTTCAGCCCTGCTGTCTTCAAACGACGGCGGCGCGCCGCTGTGCGTCTTCTTCCATTCAGGAATAAACTGCTTCTCGTAGTATTCGTGAATATCGGCGTCCGCCACCTGCACTCCCGGCCGGAAGCGCACATCGACAAACTGGAGCAGCGTAATCTGCCATTGCAGTTGTTTCTTCAGCTCATCCTCGGTGATCCCGTATCCGGTCAACGCCGTCTGATACGCCGCGGCATCGGGGTACCGTTTCCGGATACCGTCCATTAATGGTTCAGCGTTGGCGTCTTCGAGCGCCATGTATTTGTTAGCCTGAATCTCCTTCCGGATCAGGATCTGCTCCACCATCTTTCCCGCCACCACCCGCATATTCGCCTTGCTTAGGTCCGGCGGTTGCCCATTCTGCACCGCGATCAATCGGATTTGCCGCACCAGTTCGGATTCGGTAATCACCGACTGGCCCACGCTCACAGCGATCCGGTCGAGGATCTCGGCATGGGCCACAATCGCAAGCAATAAAAACGCCCAGACGCGCCAACTCATACCGTCTCCGTTCGAGCCGCGACCGTAAGCGATCGGCTGCATCAAAATGCCTGCCCCAGTGAGAAATGAAACTGGAAATGGCTAATCTGCTGCCTGGTGATCAGCCCTGGAAGAAGTGCGGGGTCCCCGTACAACTGATCGCGCGAACCCTTGAAGCCCGAGAAGTTCGGAGGGTTCAACGCATAGCCCAGATCGATTCGTATCGGCCCAACCGGAGTGCGGTAGCGGATACCAAACCCCAGAACGTGAACCATGTAATTGAAGTCTGTAAGATCCTTCTGGTTGTACCGGAAAGACACCTTGCCGAGCTGCGAATAGACGTTGCCCGCATCGTGAAACACCACGCCCCGCAGATTGTCGCCGATCAATGGGAACCGCACTTCCACGCTGTTCAGCAGCAGCGCTGTTCCTCCTACCGGGAACCCGGTAATCAGATCGCGGGGACCAGCCTGGTTGTCTGGAAATCCTCTATGCGACGACGAACCGCCGGCGAAGAAGCGCTCTGGCAACGGCACGTCCAATCTCCCCAGTTTCGTCTCAACGCCAAAGCTGGTCGATCTGGCCAGCACCACGTCGCGCTTCAGCTTGTGATAGGTGGAGTTGCGCCCCAACGCCCGCGTGAAGGTGGTTTTGGATCCGAAAAAGTTGGTTGCAAACGCCGCATCCAGTGAATTATAGATGCCTTTGTGCGCATCGCTCGGATCGTCCCGCCGGTCCTGCGCGAACGTCACCGAAGCAATCGTAAGCTGAACCGGTTGCGAAAGAATTGGAATCAGCGCCGGCGAGATCTGAAGCGAGTTCTGATCCACCGTTACATGCCGGTATCCAATCCGGTATTGGACGGTATTCGCCTTGGTAAGCTTTTCCCCTAACTGCACGAACGCTTCCTGCCTCTTAGCGTGAAAGGTGCGGATATCGCGCGAGTCGTCGTAGATTCCCGTAAAGGTCAAGTCGACGGCGTCGTTGCCTTTCAACTGCGGCGCGGTGTAGCTGAACACCGCGCGCTTCTGAATATTGGAAAGCCTGGTCTGTACGCTCACCGTATGACCGAGTCCTAGAACGTTAGTGCGGCTAATGCCAAGCGAGACGCGCGGGCTGAATCCGGGCGCACCGGCCGGGGAATCGAACGTGGATGGCGTGCCGCTTCCGATTCGTCCCACCTGCGCGCCGATACCGCCAACCACCGAATACTTCCGCCCTTCTTCCAGCCGGTATAACACGTTCTTGTAGTCTTCATCGCCATCGGGATTCTGCAGCGCCACATCCACCCGCGCGAAAATCCCCAGGTCATACAGACGCCGCTGGCTGTCCGTCATACTGCTTTGCGACAGAGGTTCGCCGGAATTCAGGTTGCGTATCCGGTTTCGCACCAGGTCGGCATTGGTCGTCTGAAGTCCGCTCACCAGCACCTCCCGCACGAACTGCCTGGCGCCCTCGCTAACCACAAACTTCACATCCATCTGATTGGGCGCCGCCGCCGGCGTGATGGTGGAGTCAAACGCGGCATCCGCAAACCCGCGGTTGAAGTAATAGTTCAGAACGGTTTCCTGATCGTTCACGATGTTCAGATCGCTGTAGGGCTGCCCTTCGCTTGAGCGCAGTAGCGTCTGAATCTCCTCCAGATATTCCTTCCGGACGCCTTCTAATTCCAGCTTCGCAACAAAGGATTGCGGACCTTCCTTCACCTTTAGAACCACCGCTACATCATTGATCTTGCCCTTGTAGTCGTCTTCGGTGGCGGAAGTGACTTCCACACCACGGAAGCCGTTTGACTCATAGAGATCCTTAATCGCGCTGATGTCGCGTTTGAGATAGGAACCGCTGTACCGGCCGTAGCGGAACTGCAGCAGGTTCGCCGGAGTCAAATACATCCGCTCGCGCAATGTCGGCGTGCTGAAGTATTTGTTTCCGCTGATCACGATCGCCGCCAGTTTGTGGCGGTTCCCGCGGTCGATCGCATATTCGATCACCTGTTCGTTCTTGTCGTTGGTGGTGACATCGAACTCGACATCGGAGTCGAAGTAACCCTTCGATTCCAGGAATTCCGCGATATTTCTTCTTCCCTCCACCAGCAGGTCTTTGTCTACCGACTGTTCCTGATAGATGGGAACCAACTGTTTCACTTTCCCCTTGGAAATCTTCGTGCCGGAAACATCCACCAGAACTTTTGCGCCGCCGTTCACCTCCAGCACCGGGATCACGCGGTTTGTGTCTTCCTGATAGTTCATCAACTCCAAAGATACTTTGGCCATCAGGAAGTCCTTCTTCTGGTACGAGCGCCGGATGCGGTCTAGACCGTTCTGCAGCCGGGCGTCGGTGGCCGGCGCCCAATCGCCGTATCCCAGAAATTTCCGCCAGTGGGCCGCTTTAATGATTTGATCCACCGGCCGCCCGGGGTTGCCGTTCACCACCGGCGTAGCGAATTTCGCCCGCGCTCCCGATTCAACCGCCAAATGAACGTCGATCTGCTGTGAGGGCTGCGCCATCTCCGCCGAGGCGACGGCCGCCTGATAGAAGCCGTTACCGCGCAGCAACTCGAGCAGGCTCTCCACCGCCCTTCTCACCTGCGATTCGGAGTACGGATTGCCGAGTTGCAATTTAGTCGCGGTCACAAGCTGCCCGGCGTTGGGCGGTTCGGGCACGCCGGTAACTGTAACTTCCCGAATGAATTGCGTGCTTGTCGTGATGAACTTGAGCGCTACCCCATCGCCCGCGGCCTGCGCATCCACGGATATCTCAAGGTAACGTCCGCTGGCGAACAGCCTGCCGATGGATTGGCGGACGTCTTCCATACGCAGCGGTTGCCCCACGGCCAATGTCACTTTCTTTTGCAGTTCGACGGGCAATAGCGGCTGCACGGAGGGTTGATAACTGATCGCGGAGATCCGTTTGCCCTCATAGTCGCTCGCCATGGCCGCCAGCGGCGCGGGAAAGGCATTGGTCAACAACGCCAGCAGCATCAGCGGCCGGATGCCGGATCTAAAATACACTACTGTCCATTTTAACGCACGCGCTGCTACCATCGAGGTTGCAACTGCCAAGTGTATGACGCCATATGCCCGGGAACGTTACTCGCGTCAGATACGATTCGCGGAAATCGGTGAAGATGGCCAGCGGCGGCTGCTCGAATCCCGCGTTGCGATCGCCGGTTGCGGCGCACTCGGAACATTTCACGCCGCGGCGCTCGCCCGCGCCGGCATCGGGAAGCTGATCGTCATC
>JANXXV010000770.1 GCA_025350445.1 Bryobacteraceae bacterium
GAATGCGAGCCGGCGGTATATACTACCGGGAATCCGGGACTATTCCAGCGTCCCCCGAAAACGCGGGCGCCTTCTCCGCTAAAGGCTGTCTTTGCGTACTTGCGTTTTACGATTCGCCATGCGTGAACACTCACGAAAAGACGCCATGCTCCAGACGTCCGATCAGATTCTCCACTTCCCTCGCGCCGAGTTCCGTGCGCGAGTAATCCAGGGGCAATCGACCGTCGAACGCTTTCTTCGGAGTGGTCAGCCAATTGACCGCCCCTGCGATATCTCCTTCAAAAAGATCGACGGTCCGTTCGAATATGGAAGAGATCCGAAGCAGCCGCTCCGACTCCTCGGGAGCCAGACGTCCGGTAGCTTTTCGCCGGGCAAGTGTCCGTTCGGGAATCCCGATGGCGCGCACGATTGCCGTCAGCGCGATGCCGCTCAATTCCGTCAAACGTTCCAGAGCCTTGAACGGCAGGCCTCGCTCCAACTCCTCAATCAGCTTGTTGGTGCTGGTTGCCTTCAATCCCAGACTCGAACCGCGATCCGCGATGGCAAAGTGGAAGGTC
Organism: Bryobacteraceae bacterium; assembly: GCA_025350445.1. Next base: position 558 of record JANXXV010000770.1, read on the forward strand.
TTGGTGGCAGTCACGCTCATAACCATAGTATACGCCATTTTGGCTGAACATTCCTGCCAGATGGCCATACACGAACTTTGCGCGACATTCCAGTACCGCGATATAGTTCGAGATATACGAATGCCACTCCAACGTTTAACCCTCGCCTCGCTCCTCCTGCTCTCCTCGCTTGCCGTCTCCGCCGCGGACGACTACTTCCCGCCGCCCGACTCGGCCGGGGGCTGGCGAACCCTGAAAGACGCCACACAGATCCGCAAGACAGCCGGCATGGACCTCCATAAACTGGACCAAGCCTTCGAATACGCGCAGCGCAGCAGCCAGCACGGCGGCTTGCTTGTCGTCCGGCACGGCTGGCTCGTCTATGAACGTTACTATGGCAGGGGCAATCGCGAGGCAATCCCAACCACAGCGTCCGTCGGCAAGGCATTCACCAGCATCGCCTGCGGCATCATGCTCAAGGAGAAGCACGACCAGATCCCCGAAGGCCTCGATCAAAAAGTCTTCACCGAAAAGTACCTGCCCGAAGCCTTTCCGTTAAGCGATCCCGCGAAGGCCGATATCACACTCGGACAACTGTTGAGCATGGCCGCCGGGATGCACGGCGAAGGCACTAACCCCGGCTTCGTCAATTTCGAGCCGTCCGTAAAACTCGATGCGGTTCCTCGCCCAATTGCCCCCATGGATCTCGACACCAGCGCGCTGCGCTGCCCCCTCTGGACTAAGCCTGGGGGAGGCTACTCTTACGCGTCCCAATCGCCCCATGTCGCCTCCATCGTCTTGCGCCACCTCACCGGAATGGAGATGCAGGATTACATCGATCAGAAACTTGCCAAACCGATGGGTTGGGGGGCGTGGGGTTACGGCGTCCATCGGGGCGGCGTAACCATACCGCATGTCAACGGCGGTGGCGACATCGCCATGCGCTCCACCGACGCGCTGCGCTTCACCTACATGCTGCTGCATCAAGGCCGCTGGGGCAAACAGCAACTGGTGCCCGCCGAGTATGTAGCTCAGTGCGCCAAGCCGTCGCCGTATCAGAAGCACGCGCCATTCAGCCTGATGTTCGAAGTGAATGCCGACGGCCACCTGGCAGGCGCGCCGGGCGATGTGTTTTTCAAATCCGGCGGCGGCGGCTTCGGGGTCATCGTCATCCCGTCCCTCGATATGGTGATCTATAAAATGGCCGGCAATGACGGGCAGTACGATCCCGCGGTCACCGGCCTGTCGCAGTCCTACAAATACGATGGCTCCCGCGATAATTGGAAGCCCGCCGCCCGCAGTCAGTTCAGCGACGGCCCTATCGGCGTAGATGACGGTGTACGGCGGGTGACAGAGATGGTAGCGGCGGCTGTTGTAAAGTAGAACCGGCCCCCGTTATAGTCATCCTGCCCGTAGCCGCTTGGAGTGTCGCCGGTGTTCAACTCACTTCGGCGCCAATCGCCGCTGTGCGGCATCCAGATTGAGTTGATACGCCAACTCGCGCGGATCTAGACGGGTGGCCTTCTCGAAATACTGGACGGCCTGAGTAAAATCATCATGGCCCATGGCCAGGTTGCCTAGTTGATTGAAGGGGTCGGCGGCGGAGGGATTCAGCCGGATGGTAGTTTCGAAGCTGTCACGGGCTGCGTCCAGTTTGCCCGATGCCTTCTCTACGAGTCCAAGCAAGTAGTGATAACTCCACTCGGAAGGGGCGAGCGCGATTGCTTCGCGGGCATACCGGCGGGCCGACTGTTGTTGCTGGACGTCATAATACAGTCCGGCGAGACGGAACGCCACTTGCGGATTCTGCCGATCGAGAGCGTAAGCCGCTTCCAGTAATGCGATCGCGTCGGGCAGTCTGCCTTTGTCCACCAGCGGATTGGCTTGATTGATCAGCCGGGCAGCTTCCCGCTTGCTCTCTGCTTCCTGATTGGATCGCGAACGCAAGGCAGAGAATCGCTCTAATGCTTTTTGCTCGTCTTCTTTTCGTCCAAGGCCGCGGTAAGCTCTTGCCAGATGATAATAGACCTCCGGATCCATGCCGCCGAGTCGAAGTGCTTCGTTGCACTCGGTCGCCGCTTCGGCAAAGCGGGCCATCGCGTTGTAGGCGGACCCCAACAAAAATCGAGGTTCATACGACTTGGGCTCGGCTTTCGCGGCCTTGGTTAGCAGAGGGATAGCTTCTTCGGTTTGTCCCGACTTCAGGTAAGCATTGCCTAGCCCCATCAGCGCGGAAGCATTGTTGGGGCTCAGTTTCAGCGCGGAATGGAACTGCTCCCCAGCCTTGTCCAGGTTGCCTGCTCCCGCGTAAGCCGCGCCAAGATCCGAGCGCGCCTGCGCGTCGTCAGGCTCAATCGCGATCAGCTTTTCCAGTTTGACAATGGCGCGTTCGTTTCGCTCATGCCTGAGGTCGAGCATGGCGGCCGCACGAAGCGCCTCCACGTTATCGGGCTTGATCAGGATCGCAGAGTCAAATGCTTCCACCGCGCGGTCCTCGTCGCCCTTCCCGGCATAAGCCACAGCTAATGCGAC
>JANXXV010000779.1 GCA_025350445.1 Bryobacteraceae bacterium
ACGTCAACTCTACCGCTCCCTTACGGTCACGGCTCTGCGGGACGACATCGGCCGCAGCCGGGCGGTTCGAGGTTTCGAAAAAGATGCGATAAGCTTAACGACCGTAGAGGAGTATTCCGAATGAAGAGATTTCTAGCGAGCTTGGCGGCCGTGGCAGGTATGGCTGCGTATGCGCAGGACACGGCTCCACCAAAAGGTAGGACTTCGCCGACGGGCTATAGCGATACGCCAATAATTCCAGGGCAGAAGTGGCGTGTGCATGATATTTCGCGGCCGCGCCCGCGAGTGGTTACACCGGCGGCTGCGCCGGGTGGCGCACCTTCGGATGCCATTGTGCTGTTCGATGGAAAAGACTTATCGAAATGGCTCTCACACGGCGGCGAGAAGGGCAAGAGCCAGGCGGTGGCGCCGGCTTGGAAGGTGAAAGACGGGTATATGGAAGTGGTCCACAACGCCGGCGATATCTATACTAAGGAGAAGTTCGGCGACATGCAATTGCACATCGAGTGGGCCGCGCCGGCAGAGGTGGACGGCACCAGCCAGTGGCGCGGAAATAGCGGTGTGCTGCTGATGGGGTTCTATGAAATGCAGGTGCTGGATTCTTACAACAATCCCACCTATGCGGATGGACAGGCCGGCGCGATTTATGGCCAGTGGCCGCCGCTAGTAAATGCCTCGCGCAAGCCCGGCGAGTGGCAGACGTATGACATCGCGTTCGAGGCGCCTCGATTTGAAGGAGCCAAACTGGCGAAGCCGGGCTATGTGACCATTTTCCATAACGGCGTGCTGCTGCATAACCGGAAAGAAATTATCGGCCGGGTGGAGCACAGAAAAGTGGCGGTCTATCTGCCGCATGACGCCGAGGAACCGCTGGCATTGCAGAACCACGACACGCTGGTCCGCTACCGGAACATCTGGGTGCGGCGGTTGACACCCTACGATCAACAATGATGTTTCTTGGCCTGATCGCGGCGATGGCCTTGCAGCCCGACGCCGCGATGATACAGCGACTTTTTGAAGACGCCCTTGCGCGGTGCCGAAAAGAGTTCGGCGCCGCCGACGCCCGCACGGCGCAGGCAGCGCGTGACCTGGGCCTGTTTCTGGTTCGGGAACATGATGCTCCGGCTGCTCGGGAGGCGCTGTCCGAGGCGGTGCGCATCGATGGGAAGCTATCGGATGTTGCGGAGTTGGCAAGCGTATCCTCACCGGATCAGGCGGAGCCGCTGTGGCAACGCGCGGCGCTGAGCACCGTTCCCGCATTGGCCGCGCGGGCGCTGTCTGCACTGGGCGAGTTACGCGAAGCCGCGGGCGACCGGGCGGGTGCGGGTGATTTCTACCGGCGGGCCTTGGCTAAAGAGGAAGCGGCAAGCGGTAAAGACGGTGCCCGCGTGGCGGTGCGATTGATTGCGCTAGCGCTTGTGACGGAGCCCCGCCAGGCGCTTCCATTGCTGCAACGGGCACTGGCCATCAATCGAAAAGCATGGGGTGAGCGGCACCCGGAAACGGCAACCGCTGAGACGAATCTGGTGGGTCCGCTGCTGGCTGCTGGACGGGTGGAGGAAGCGGTTGCCATGGGCGGTCGGGCGCTGGCCGGATTTGAAGGCACGGTGGGCGATGAGCATCCGCGCACCGCCGCCGCGGCCGGCAATCTGGCGGAAGCCTTTCGCGCGAAGGGTGATCTCAAACAAGCGGAGCGGCTGTATCGAAGGGCATGGGCGATCGATCGCCAGGCGTACGGTCCGAAGCATCCCGAGACACTCGCTGATGTACAGAATCTGGCGGAATTTCTAAAGGAAACCGGAAGGGCGCGCGAGGCGCAGGAACTTCTCAGCGGCGTGCGCGAGTAGGCACCATGGGGTCGACCGGTGAATAGATCGCAATACGGTGATTCGCGAATTTCAGATTCTGCTGCGGCCGGACCGCGGGCATGTGGCACTCCACGCAGGATTGTCCCGCCCGTATGGCGCGGCTGTGACGCGGCGCCGCGTGGCACTTGGCGCACTGTGCATCATAGACCGCTGCCTTGTGCTCCACCGGATTGTGCGGCGAGTGGCACGTGAGGCACGAGAGACGTCCGTCACTCTTACGGAAACACGCGCTGGCGGCCAGCATCAACGGCTGGTGGCGCGCGTTCCAGGGGCTGCGCAGATCCGTTGCGTCCACCGCCGAAGCGGGCATGCGGTGGCAACTGCCGCACAGTTCGTTGATTTGGTTTGCAGTCGTCCGGCCTGGATTTTTTATCGACGAGTGCTTAGCTCCAGGCCCGTGGCACGCTTCACAACGGACTCCCATCTCCGCGGGGTTTACCGCTTGATCCACAGCCAGGGTCAGGACGCCGGTGGAGTGGCAACCGAAGCAACGCAGGATGGCGGCTGGTGGATCGAAGATACGATAACGCTCGCCGGTCTTCGTCCTATGACCGGGTGTCAGGGCATAGCCGTTGGTGGAGCGGTACCAGCTTTCACCGTGCTCCAGATAGTTGTCGCGGTCTGCCCTACTGACGAAAGTGATGGCTTGCGATCCTGCGCCGAATGCCCATTCGCCTGGCTGATCCGGTTTGGATCGCGCGAGAGCCCGGGCGTGAGCAGTGGAGGATTGTGCGGCGAACTCCGCGGGGTGGCAGGTCTTGCAGGCCGCCGCCCCGGTGTAGCCAAACTCCGAAGCGGCGGCCTGCAGTAGAACTAGAGCGAACAGCGTCAGAAGATGATGCGTCCGGTGTATTGGATCTGACGCCCGAAGGTGCCGGGGCGTTGGGCGATGATCTGTCCAAAGCTGGGCGAGGTGGGGCTTAGTATGGGGTTGTCGCCGGTGAAGCTATTCACCAGGTTGTACGCCTCCATGCGCAACTCGAATTTCACGCGTTCCCTGATGGGGAACATCTTGGCCAGCGTAACGTCGACGTTAACGTAGCGCGGTCCGAGCAGCTTATCGTATTGCACAGGATTCACACGGCGGGTGAACGCCGGCAGTTGTTGAATCTTAGATGTGTCGAACCATTTCTTGCTGGTGGGATTGGAGAGGCTGGGGTCTCCGTTCACCAGAGCGGATCCAAGCCGGATGGGAACGCCACCGTTATAAGTGAAAAGTCCGCTGGCGGACCAGCCACCCAAGACGCCGTCCATTAACCAGTTTGCATTGCTCATGAAGTGGCGGCCTTTGCCGAAGGGTAGTTCATAGATGGAAGCCCCGGTTAGCCGCTGGCGGGCATTCTGTGCGGGTTGCCACGTAAATGACTTGGTGTAGGTGTCCACGGAGTCATAGAACTCCTGGCTGGATTCCTTGTTCAAGTTATATCCAAGAACGACGTTGAAACCATTTGAGAATGCCCGCTGCACGGAAACCTGTAGCGCCTGATAGTGGTTGTTTCGTCCGGCATTCAGTGTCTGGTTCAGGGTGGTGTACTGCGGGTACGGCCGCATCAACTGGTTGACGGCTATGTTTTGCTGGCCCCGTAACTGGCCCGGGAATGTGCTGGGCGTGAGCGCTTTGTAGAAGGGATTCGCAACTGAGGCGTTGACCGCGTTGCCGGCCGTAAACGCAACCCGGGGGTCGATCTGGTTCAGGTCATAGTCGTAGGGAAGGCTGTGCCCCAGGTTGATGAAATAGGTGACATCCGCTACGAACTTGCCGGGCAGGGCTCGCTGGAGGCTGACGTTGATCCTATCGTTTACCCCTGGCGTAAAGTCCTGCTGATACCAAGTGGCCGGGCCGCCAAGATTGGTGTAGGCGCCGAAGGTCTTTCCGGTTACCGGCGTAAGTCCGCCGGGGTACGGATCAGAGAGCCGCTGTTGCGGGACGCCCTGCAACAGGTCCACGGTGTTCGACGCGGCGTCGAAGCCTGGATAAGGCACGCTGCCCAGAATATTCAGACCATCGGTGAGGGTGGAGGGAATGATGTAACGGGCGAAACCGGCACGCAATGCCGTTTGGTTATCCAGGCGCCACGCGAATCCGACACGGGGCATGAATAGCGTCTTTGGGGTCTGCCACGACCCCGGATTCGATTTGTCCGTGAACAGCCAGGCTCCGTTGTAAGTAGGCGCCGACGTTCGCAATGCGGTGGCGGCGGCCGGCAATTGCGGTGTATTCGAGCCTTGGAATTCCTTGATTGGCGCGGTGAGATCCAGATAGCGGCTCAAACGGTATTCCGGGTCTACCATGGGTCCATAGTATTCGTAGCGGAGACCAAGATTGAGCGTAAACCGGGACGTGAGTTTGAAATCATCCTGCAGGAAGATGGAGTAAAAGTTGTTACGCGGACGCTGAATGGGAATGCTCTTGATCGTTGACGAGCTATCCATCACGCCCAAAAGGAAGCTGGCCCAGCCATCGCCGTTGAGAGCCGTATTGGGTGCGTTGAAGGTGTTCGCTGTCGTGTTGGGGCTGAAATTGAAATTCATCGGCGCAGGCCGGGCTGCGTTCACGTTGTCCCGGCGATATTCCGCGCCGAGCTTCGCGTAATGACGGCCGACGTTCTTTGAAACCTTCGCTTCGAAGTTATACGAGTTTGGTGTTTGATACCAGTAGCCGGCTTTTCCAAGGGAAGTTGTACTGCCCTGGCTCACGGAGACACCGGGATAGTAAATCTGCGGCAGGTCTGCGAGGTAGGACTTGTACCACGCATTGCCAGGCCAGAATTTCTCCAGATCGGCCGCCTTGATCTCCCGTTCCGGCACACCGAACGAGTCGTTGATTGAGTTATAGGCGCCACGGAAATTCAGCACCGTGGAAGCGTTCAGCGTGTAAACGGCGTCGCCCGAGAAACTCAGCGCGTGACGTTGCGATCCGTCCAGCGGGAATGCCGCCGATCCGCTGGTCCAATCGTCTGAAAGGGTAAATGTTCTGAACTGGTTGTATCGTCCGAAAACCTTCCACTTGTCGGAAACGTTGTAGTCTACACGGTCGGACATATTCCAGTATTTAAACCGGTTGGCATAGCCAGTGTTGAAGTTGTTGGTAAGCGTTGGACCATCGCCCGGGCGATTGGGCTGCCACAGGTCGCCCATGATTTTCTTCGCCGTGGGATCGATGCGCGAGGCCGGAATAATATTGCCGGCGAAGGGCTGCCGGGTAACAACATTTCCGTCGACCTGCGTTGTATAAGGATCGTAGATGGTGCGGAGGCCGCCCTGGGTGTTTAGCGCCCGTGAAAAGTCGCCGGAACGTTGGGCAGTGGTTGGCAAGGTGTTGAGGACCGATAGAGGATTAATGGTGCGCCACGCCTCGTAAGAAAAGAAAGTGAAGATCTTGTTACGCTTAATCGGGCCGCCAATCGTCGCGCCCCACACGTTCTGCCGGGTGAGATTGGCTTTCTGATTCACGCGATCCGCCATGGCATTCAACACCGGATTACGGCCCAGGTAATAGGCAGTGCCGTGGTAGTCGTTTGTGCCCGATTTCATTTCCAGGCTAAGTACGCCGCCGGCGCTGTGCCCGAACTCGGCGTCCACTGCATTCTGTTGCAGATTCACCTGCTGCACCGCGTCCATTGGCGGCGTATAGCTGGACTTCTGCGCGGTCATGGACGGGGCGCCATCGAGGACGATATCGTTCTTCGTGCTGGTGCTGCCTCCAACGTCGAGCTGCGACGCGGCCCAGTGATGGAAGGGATTCTGTTCGGTGGAAGAACGGACAACCACCGCCGGATTCAACGACGCCAGCAGGAACGGGTTGCGGTGAATGATGGGTAGATTGTTCGTCATCTTGGTGTCGAGCGTGAGGCCCATTGTGGACGTGTTGAACTGAACGGCGACGGGAGCCGCTTCCACGGTTACCATCTCGCGGGTATTTCCCAGTTCCAGCTTCGCGTCCACCGTAACGTCGCCGCGCGCCTGGACGAGAATGTTTTTCTGAACGAAGGTGCGGAATCCGGTCATCTCCACCTGAACGGTGTAGGTGGAAGGAAGCACGAAATCAAACCGGTAGACTCCGGTGGTGCCGGTTACCTGCGTCACCCGGATGCCGGTTTCATCGTTGATGAGAGTGACGTTGGCGCCTACAACTACCGCGCCGGAGGAATCGGCGATGGTGCCTTGCACTTTCGCCCGGCTGTCCTGGGCGGAAAGCGGAATCATAACAAGCAGACAAGCTACAACTACCCGCGTCAACATTGACATGCTCACCCCTTCTATTCCTTGCGAAACGCTGCAAGTGTGTGAGCAAAGATACCACAGCGAACGGGCAAGTCAACCCCCCTTCCGCTGGGGTCATTGTTTTGTAAAACTAAACGATCCTTGTACCGGAAGCGAATCTCGTATCGCTTGCGCGCCCCGAGTTTCACCTTGGTTGCGCCATCCCCGGCGGTGGCAACATGCACCTCGCCGCCGTTTCCGGTCACGCTTACGATTCGTTGGCCGGCTGGCGGTCTTAGCGTTTGCGGGCCGCTAAAATCCGGGCGGATGACTGCGCGCGCAGGCCGTTCACTGATCCCTGCGGCCATGCTTTCGGTAACGCCGGCAGAAAGCCGATTTCACCGGCGGGGCTCTGCAACAGCATCTCCGCGATGCCGTGTCGCCGCCAAGTAGAAATGTCCTAATCTTGGATGGCCATCAATGCCGGGCGGCAGCTCCGCTTTCCCTCCGTTCCTATTGTCTAGAACGGTGCCCGCTGCCAAGGGTTCGCTTCGCCGCGCAAGAACCGCGCGCCCTTGACAGCTCCGGGCCGTTCTGAGCGCATTCTGAGACGAGGGAAAGCGGAGGTTCGCAATTCCTGGCGCTTAGGACATTTCTATCTGGCGGTGACACCCGATTCCGGGCGGTTGACGGCGCATCCTTCCACTACTTCCCAAGCGCTGGTCTCTAGGGCAAGTCGAGGCTCCGCAAAAAGTAGACGACGAGTAACCGACGATACGTCCGCTATCCAGCCAACCAATTCAAGTGCATTGAGTCATCAGCCAAGTTACGAAAAGCTCGTTTTTCAGACAGGATGTTTATTGCAGGCATTGGTACGATCGTGGGACCGGCCGTGCAACGTTTTCCAGCAAGCCCGCGTGGATGTGTTCACGCGGGCTTGCTGGAGACCTTGCGCTCCTTACTGAAGACTCCCCAAACTCCCCACACGATGAGTGCCCACGCCACCATGAGCGCCAAAGCCGGGAGAACATGACAGATGCCCATGATCGTTTCCTGCCAGGCGCGCCCCCGGGGGCGCGCCTGGGCGCCGGCGATCTGGAGGAACTTTGCCGTTCCCCAGAAGGCCCCAGCGACTTCAGAGAGGCTCAGAGGCCACAGCGCAAGGTGAGTCCAAACGGCCACTCTAGCCGCGCGCGGACGAAGCGAGCAGAGCGAGGAACTCAGCAGGACCGCCGCTACCATCGAAATCAATCCGCTGTCGGCGAAGCCGGCGCTGTGCGCCGCGAGCATGAGCCGCGGATAAGGCTCGGCAGGGATGGCAGCGCCGGCAAGCAGACTGTCGAGCAACAGCCCCGCGCCATTCACAGCGAGACAAACGGCGGGACGCGTGCGGGTGATCGAACGGCACCAGACCGGTGAACACCCGGCTGAATGGAATTCACGCGTTGCTCCTTCCCTGGATAGCGAATTTTCAAGCCTCTTTCCGCAGTGTCCAGATCCAGCCGCCGAACGTGAGGACCAGGAACGGGTACGCGAAAAAGGGCAGTGGCGAGGCAGTTGGCAGAACTTGTTCCCCCCAAAAAATCCTTGCGGCCGTAATAGCAAAGAGAACTGCGCCAATAATGCCTACTACCCGAATCCAGCCAACGAATTCTTTTGGAATACTGGTGAGTAGAAGGGCCGCGGACCATAAGGCCGTCCCCGCGGCAAAGGATGGAACGCTCCCTGCAAGGGACTGCGCGGTCCCCTCCAGCATGATGCCTTCGCCGATCGCGAAGACAAGAAAGCCGGCGCCGGCAAGGTCATTTCCCGCTCTGAAGAATCTCAAGGCAAGCAGGGCGGCAGCCACCACCAGACCAACGCCGTCGACCGCCCAGAACGCCGCTTGAAGCTTTCGTTCCACGACCATTGTCCCCAGCACGCCGAACACTCCACCAAGAGCGAGACCAGTGGCAGCCACGACGTTCGCAGGATTTTTCATGTGTGGGAGATTATACAACACGAAGCCAAACGCCCTTGATGGACCGCTTTCAGGCGAAGCGGCCAGAGCGAATCCACTTGGCCGCTTCGTAATCTCGTTGAAGTGACCTCTGCCGCCATCACTGGCGGCTAACTCCTGGTTTACGGCGCATCCGGAAGTTGGAAAGCACCCCCGGATGCGTCCAAGATCACATGCCAAGCAGGCAAAGATGTCACTAGCCTTTCAGGCTGTCGCGCCAGGCGATTACTTCGAGTTCGCCCCGGACTGCGTCCTCAACGTGGACCACGGGGTGCACCTGGAATACAAACGCAGGGAGCATCGAGCAAAACTTGTGAATCGTTAGTGGATCGTCGCAGTCCACCAACATATGCCCACCCCACTCGCCCACACGAATTACGAAAAACTCGATCTTGAAATTGGCTGGCGCCGTCCACCGGCCAAAAACCTCGAGGATTCGCTTCTGGGCATTCTCATACTCAATCGGCGAAC
>JANXXV010000786.1 GCA_025350445.1 Bryobacteraceae bacterium
GAGGCCGACTTCGGCGGCTTGGACGCGGCGGCGGCGCCAGATGGAGGTGACTACGTTGTCGATGAGGTAGATTTCGGTTGGGGTTTCGGGGGTATATTCGCGGCGGAAAGCGGCGAGGAGTTCGTGGTAGGGGGCGGGGTCTTCGGTTGGGAGTACTACGTCTTTTGTGTAAATGCCTAATTTTAGGGCATTGAATTTTATGGCTGATTTGCCGGCTTCGGTTTTCGGGCCGGTGGATTGTTTTGCGTTGATGCGGTTGGATTGCGATTTTGTGAGGGACATCTGATTTCCTTTGCTGCGAGTTGGAATTGCTTTCGAGTTCAGTTTGGCTTGGTGGGTTGTGGCGGGGGGATTGGGGGCGGGGCTCGAGCTTTGGATGTTATTGATTTTGGGCGAGAAATAAAGTTGGGGTCGGGGGTGACCGGGTGTTTCCGGCGTGTAGGATCATGGCCGCCGATGAACGCCGATGCACACGGATAAGACAATTGATGCTGGTGCGGCATGGTGTCAGCGGGGTTGGTCGGAATTTGAGATGCTGTGGGCATGAAAGCTGATCATGTGAATGTTTCCTGGGATGCTACGAAACGGAAATGGCTGGTGCGGCTGGAGGTTGGCTCTGAGGTGATCTGGCGATACTGCGCATCAGGCTAAGGATGTCGATGAGGAAACGGCGATGCCTTCCGCGTGGTTTACGCGGTCCAGGCCGCCGAAGAGATTTGGGTGGTGCACGTGTTCCAGAAAGAATCCACGCAGGGCATCAAGACGCCGCAGCGGGATATTGACCTTATCTAAGGAGCGGTTGAAGTGCCTGACGGAGTTGTTGCGATGAAAGAAGAGTTTTGAGTGGTGCGTGGCAGCGGCAATGCGTTCCGCGATCTGGGGCAGGAGAACGCGGACGCTGCGCGGTTCAAGGCGCTACCCGCCGCGGAAATCATCAAGACGCTCGACCGGGAGCGGCTCAACGTGCGCGCGGCGCAGGATCGCACAGGGATCGCGGCGGCTGACTTTTTCCGCATCCGGACCGCGGACCTCGGGCGGTTCACCGTTTACCGGCTGATGTCGGTCGTCAACCGGCTTGGGTCGCGTGTCGACGTGAAGATTCGGATTCGGCGAATGGAAACCCGCGAACAAGTCCCAGCATAAATTGTGAATCACCGGATGCAGCTTGATTTGTTTGGATTGTTTCGGCAACTGCACGGGCCCCGGGACGCTGTCTCAGCGGGAATTACGCAGGCGTATGTGGCGATCTGATTTCTTTTCCCCCTTGTCAGCCTCGTCGGGCAGGGTGTGGGCTATTTTCGGCTGGGTCAGTTGTTTCAGCAGGTCGCGGATCTCTTCGCGCCGCATGGGCACGCCGAGAAAGACGCCGGCCTGGAGGGTCATCAGGAGCAGGATCTTTCGGAAAAGGGATCTCATCGAGACAGTTCCTCCTACAGGCTGGTTGCGCAGCGGCTGTGTTTGGGCTTGGTGAAGACTTAGTGTCCTGTCCTTCGTGAGAGTCGACGAAGAGCGAAGAGCGCGACCAGGGGGTCGCGCGCGGACGAGGGCGTCCGCGGTCCTGAGCAATTGGGTGTGGCTGCCCTATTTCTCAGGTGCCCGGTGTCAAGAATTCGAAGAGACGGGATCTAGAAAAGGGGAGGAGGGCGGGGAGACTGGACCGGCTCGAAGCGGAGGTGTTGGACTCGCGGGGCGGTTGCGATGGGGCGGAATTGGTTTGGTTTGACGTTCGCAAACAGCGAATACAGCGGGAGGACGATGGCGCAAAGCAGGCAGACGGAGAGGGGCGTCATCGCGATTAGTAGCAGGGCCGCGATGAGGTAGATCAGCGTGAGGGGCTTTGGCATTGCAGATTTCTACCGCACCACTCCCTCGGCGGGACTGCTGGCCGAGGCATAAAGTTTCTTCCCCATGCGGCCGGCGCGGAACGCCAAGCGCCCGGCCTCGACGGCACTCTTCATGGCCTGCGCCATCATCACCGCGTCGCCGGCGGCGGCAATCGCCGTATTCATCAAGATCCCGTCGTATCCGAGTTCCATGGCGATCGCCGCATCGGAGGCGGTGCCTACGCCCG
>JANXXV010000792.1 GCA_025350445.1 Bryobacteraceae bacterium
TGGAGTTGATGCGGAAGGTAGCCGACCGCGTGGTGTTTCTCTTCCAGGGAAACGTGATTTTCTTCGGATCGACGGCTGAGTTGGAGGAGTCGAAACATCCTCACATTCAGGAGTTTCTGGCTATGGATCGTCTGGAAATGAACCAGGTGGAGATGACCGAGTAGTCCGGCGCAACCGCGGCTACCGCACTGGATTGGCCGGCTTGAACCAGTTCTTCAGGTTTTCGGCCCTGCCGGGCTCGGCCGCCGCCGGTGGGGAAGGGACCGGTGTCGCGCCGGCCTTCGTAGCTTCGGCGGCGGGTTCCCACAGCGTCTTCCGGGACAACCGGACCCGGTTCCCTTCAAATACGAAGTTGTACAGGTATCGTTTCCCGTCGTCGTTTTCGAGGATCAGGGAGAACGAAGGCGAACCACCGGCCTTGGCCTCCACCGGGTAGTATCCTTTCACATTGCGCATGATATACGCGGTTTCGTAGCGATGGCGGCGCAGCGCCCAAATGAACACGCGGAAACTATCGAATTCGTACGGCTGGCCGTTCTCGCTAATCGTGGTCCATAGCCATTGCTTCTTCTCGACGCCCTCATCCAGCACTCTTCCCAGCGGGAAATAAGACGTAATCCGGTGGCCCTCGGCGTACTGCGCAACCTCGTCCGGAATGGTCATATTCAACATCCTCGATAGCACCCAACCCGCCTTCCCATCCTTGGTTCGAACCAAGGACCAGTCTTCGAGACGTGCCGGGAGCACAGGCTGCGCGGACGCCTCGGGCTTCTGTTTGTGTTCGTCTTCCGGCGATACAACCGGGGCCACGTGGGATTTCGACAATTCCAGCCAGTTCGCCGGCAACCTTGGCGCCGGGCCGGCGGGAGGAGGCGCGAATACGGCGTCCTTCTTCTCTTTGCCCGATTTTTTGCGCTTGGGAACGGCTGCCGGTTTGGGCGCGGCCGGGGACGTTGCGGCAGCCGGCGCAACGCGCGGGGCACTGCGATGAGCCACTACTTCAACCGCCGAACCTTCCGCGATCTGATAAAAGCTGGGCGACTGCCGGTTCGCCTCAGCATGCATGTTCAACGTTCCGAAAACCGTTGCCGATCCCTGCGAAGGAAGAGCGGCCGACCGTACCGAAAAATCCTGCAGTTCCTTGATCTGCTCCGGGGTCATCAGTTGGCGTGTGTCGGTCCAGCCCTCGGTACCTTTTCCGGTGCGAACCTTCACAAACCGCCGCCGGGTTTGTAAAATCTCCACGCGGTCTCCGTGTTTCAGCGTGGCGACGATCTTTGAGGACGGGGCAACTTCTTGCCGCAGGTTGAGAGAAATGGGGCCGGCGAATGCTTCGCCCAGCGATGGCGCACGCTGCGGCGTATCTTTGCACGCGGCTAAGCAGCAGCAAAAGCCAATCACCAGAAGCAGGGGAATAAAATGGAGGACACGGTTCTGCATCAAAGCAAAACTAACTCTAGATATCAGTCTAGCAAGCCTTTCAAATTATGCCCGGTGAAATGAGGCGAAGTTTAGGATGGTTTCGCCAGCGGTTGAACCTCGGTGGCTCTTGTTTCCGCATGGGCATCTTCCGCCAAAGCCGAAGCGTAATTCGATTACAAGTTCATCCTTGAACAGCGCAGATGTTCCGAAGAAACGGGCGAGGCGCAGGACGCTTTCGGCGGTGAAGGCGCACTTTCCGTTCAGCTTCATCGTCAGGCGGTTCGCTGGAATTCTCACGGCGGGGGAGGGGTGATGCGAACTGACACCGGCAGCCTCCAGATCTTGCCGGGCTGGAACAGTCCATCTCTCGAACCAACGCCATTCATCACTTAGGGACACGACAGCCGCAACAGGGGTGGCGGATATGCGGTGAACAACAGGTGGCAACGTACACTCAATAGTTTGGAGACAATTTCGGGATGGGAGGCTGTTTCATCCCCCGTTGTGGCCTCAGCGATGGGCATTCCGAATAAGACATTCCTACTTTGCCGCTACAGAATTCAACAGCGCCACTTTGGTGCAGGCCGTTAAGCGGCAAAAGCTAATCGGTAGAAGCAGTGTAATAAAATAGAGGTCACGGTTCCGCATCTAAGCAAATTATGCCCGGTGAGATTGCACGATCGACGGAAGTGGAATTCTATTGTCCAGTCTGCAATCGGCCCGTAACGAACCCTCTTCGATGCGGAGATTGCACTGCACTGATTTGCCGGGAATGCGGCTCGCCGCTGGAACGCGTGGACGAACTCGGCATCGGGTGACTCACACACCGGCGGCGAGGAACCTGCTGGACTCCGCGGGCTCTACGCGCACGGCGGGACAGTCATCGTCCAAAAGCCAAAGTTCGCCCTTTCGATAGGCCTGTCCGTTCATCTCACCCGAACCCTCCAGCACCATCCACATCCGCTCCCGGCCGGGTCCACCTTCCAGAATCTGATTGTCGGAAACCAGTAACAGGCGGGCTTCGAAGAACGCGCAATGAATCGGAAGGTTCACCTTGCCATCGTAAGGCACGAATTGCGAAACAGCGAGCCCCTTTTCCAGGTGCAGTTCGCGTGGCCGCCCATAGTCGTAAAGCCGGTACGTGACGTCGGAATTCTGTTGAATCTCACACAGCGTCAACCCTGCGCCGATGGCATGGACGGTGCCGGCGGGAATGAAAAACGTATCTCCCGCATGGGCGGGAACCCATTGCAGCAGATCTTCCACCCGGCGCTCCGCCAGTGCCGCTTTGAATTGTTCGCGGGTGATGTGATCCCGAAAGCCCATCGCCACAACAGAGGCGGGCCGCGCTTCCAGCACATGCCACATTTCGGTTTTTCCGCGGGAGTTTTCGTGCTGCCGTGCGAATTCGTCGGCCGGATGAACCTGAACGGAAAGATTTGCAGTAGTGAAGATGAGCTTCGCCAGCAGCGATGCGTTTTCGCCGCCGCAAAACCAAACCTCGCCGGTTCTGCGCTCCGGATTGGGGAACCATGGTGAAAGAGTGGTGGTTCCCCAGATCCGTTCGCGAAAGGATGGCTCCAGCCTGGTAAGCCCCCGTGCCATTAAGCTGATCTCCTGTCACGCATAGCTTCTAGGGAACCCGCGCAAAACGGACTCGCTTCGGGCGGCTTAGTCCGCCGAGTTCCTCTTTCGCCTGGCGCCGCCGGAAGCGGCCTTTGCGCTTCTGAGAAACCCGCACAAAACCGACTCGCTTCGGGCGGCCAAGCCCGCCGAGTTTCTCGTTCGATTGGCGCCGCCGGAATCGGCCTTTGCGCTTCT
>JANXXV010000817.1 GCA_025350445.1 Bryobacteraceae bacterium
CTCGCATGCGCGCAATCGGGCGTCCGCCGCGTAGTTTACGCCGCGTCGTCGTCGGCCTACGGTGACACCGAAGTGCTCCCCAAAGTGGAGACCATGGCCCCGCGGCCGAAATCCCCCTACGCAGTGCAGAAACTGTTGGGCGAACATTACGCCGCCGCATTCCATTCCTGCTTTCACCTCGAAACCGTCTCGCTCCGCTTCTTTAACGTGTACGGCCCCCGCCAGGACCCATTCAGCCCCTATTCCGGCGTGTTGTCCATCTTCATGAAGTCGGTAGTCTCCGGCAAGGCGCCAACCATTTTCGGCGACGGCAATGTCACGCGCGACTTCACGTATGTAGAAGATGTGACCGCGCTACTGCTCAAAGCCGCGTCCGCGCCTGGCATTTCCGGCAATGTTTACAACGCGGGAAACGGCAACCGCTATACGCTAAACGAAGTTTGGGATACGCTGCAACAGATCGCCGGTGTCGCTATCCCCGCAAACTACGGTCCACCGCGCGCCGGAGACGTTCGTGATTCTCAGGCCGACACCACAGCCGCCATTCGCGACTTGAAGCACAGCCCCGCGTTTACTTTGCAAGAGGGCCTCCGCCTGACGCTCGATTGGTATCGTAAAGATCTGGCTGCCGCCTCAGCGGCGCGTTAGCAGGTCCTTGTACATCCGGAAGAATTTCGCAGCATCCAGATCCAGCATCACCGTCACGGGTGTCGCCTCGGGCGCCAGTTTCCGGTCCAGATCGCGAACGGCCCCGTAGGACTTACCGAAGCTGCTTTCCACATCCAGGTAAAGAGTTTCCGATTTTGTAATGAAACCGGGATCGATTAGATAGCCCGCTGCCAGACAATCCCAGATATACCCGCTGGCATCGGGTTTCTTCAGGAACTCCGGATAGTGGTTCCCGAGTGCGTCTTTGAATAACTCGGTTACGGGAGTTCGCGCTGCCACAATCTCATCGAACATCGCCCGTGTCAGCACCGCGCGATTGCAGATATCAAGCCCGAACATCACCTTACGGGGAATCTTTGATCGCATCACAACCTGCGCAGCTTCCGGATCGAACCAGAAATTCACCTCCGCCTGCGCGGTCGCGTTGCCCGGCGCATGAACACTACCCCCCATAAAAACGATCTGCCGGATCTTCGTCTCAAGATCCGGACGCAACCGCAGCGCCATCGCGACATTAGTCATCGGTCCGATGGCGAAAACCGTCACCATCCCAGGATTTCTCTCCACAGTCTTGATCAGGAAATCTACCGCGCTCCCCGGCTGAACCCGTGCCTTCCCGGCATCGGTTGTGAACGGACGCTCAAACGCGGCCATGTATGCAAGCGGTCCCCACTGCCGGGCTTCTTCCTTTGCCATCGCCAATGTGTGAACGAGCGGAGCCTGCGCCCCAAGATAAATGGGTACATCGGTGCGGTGGATGGCCTCCAAGGTCTGCCACATAAAGCCGGCGCCTTCCGCCGCCCACGCATTCCCGGCCACTATAGTCATCCCCAGAATCCGCACCTTCTCCGGACTCCGCAGCAGCATCACCGCGGCATGTCCATCGTCCGTGAAGCGTAGCGGATCGGTGTCGAAGACAATCTTCTCTGCCGCCGATCCCTGCATTCCCACGCAAACCACTCCCGCCGCCAGTAGAATCAGTAGTCTCATTGGTAAACTAGGAATACCACTCCCGAATGCCAGTCCTCCAGTCCACTTTACTCGCCGCCCTTCCATGGCTAACCCATGGCTTCGGCGTTCGAAGCTCAGAGAACTGGATTCCCGCCTATACACACTTAAAGCAAATCCACTCAAGTAAGGTGATCGTCGCGGACGGACGCCGCGGCAATTTGGAAGAAGGAGACGCTTTAATCACCAGTGAAGCCGGTAACTGGATCGGCATCCGTACAGCAGACTGCGTACCCATCCTGATCGCGGATACAGAACACCGTGTAACAGCGGCAATTCACGCCGGCTGGCGAGGCACAGTAGCGTCCATCGTCACACAAGCAGTGGAAAGAATGACACAGGAATTCCGCAGCAAACCGAGCCGCTTGCTAGTGGCAATTGGACCTGCCATCGGTCCATGTTGCTTCGAAGTGGGACCCGAAGTGGCACAACAGTTCAATTCGAGCGCCCGAACCATCGATCTGGCCACCGCGAATTCGCAACGGTTGATCCATGCCGGAGTCCAACCTGACCGCATTGACGTCATGCGCCTCTGCACCGTCTGTAGCGGTCCAGGCCAATTCCACTCCTTCCGCCGCGACAAAGAACACTCGGGACGGATGGTCTCGGCAATCTGTATCGGATCTGAAGATAAAAAAAGCGCGGGCGGCGAGCCCGCGCTTTAGAGATGGAAGAAGACAGCCTAAATCGGGAAATTAAGCGGCGTTTACCAGCAGATCGTCAAACGATTCAGATCCATCTTCCTGCGCCTTGTCGGCTGCCTCCTGGCACTGGATGCAGTACGGCGTCCACGGTACGGCGGCAACGCGCTTGGGGCTGATGTCTTCATCGCAATGCACACAAACACCAAACGATCCATCGTTAATGCGGCGCAACGCGGCCCGCACGTTCCGCAGCAGGTTCGATTCGCGGTCAAGATTGCGAATAGCCAACTCACGCTCCGCGGCATTCTGCACTTCGTCCAGCGCATCCGGACTCTTCTCAATCGTGATTCCATCCCGATTGCGAAGCACTCCAACCAGCTCTGCCTGTCTGCTCTCCAAAATTTCTTTGTACTTGTTTACTTCACTCTTTGTCATGGCTGCTTCTCCTTACTTCTCTCTACGTTGTCTCAGTACGCCTCAGTTTTCAATACGGTATAAGACGTGCAACTTTTCGCAAAGTTACATATTCTTCCGAGTCTTGGAGGGTTTAGTACTACTTCGCGTAACGGCCCGCCGTTAGCGAATTCGGACAACCTACGAGAACTTGCTCCAAGAATCATAGCACACCTGCTAGCAATTTGAATGCCAGACATCTTCGATGCTCCCAACTGCCAAAAAGTTGCAACTGAACCTAAAAGGCTCTACGCTAAGAACCCATATCGGCCGGATTGCTCACTTTGATTACCCATCTTTGAAGATTGACGTATTTTACCTGCAAAAGGTCTATACGCAATCACGGACGATTCTACACACAAAATCTCTGCACCCGGTGAAAATTACTGGATGCGAAATTTTCCGAACGCCAGGCTCAGCTTCCGCCCATCCTCCGGCGGCACATACACACGGTCGGCGGACAGCGTGATCAGCGTCTCCACCTTGCCCACACTCCCCACCGGCATTTCAGCCACCAGATCGAATTGCGCATCCGTGGATTGTAGCGTGAATGTCGCCAGCGCCACGCCGTCGGCACGCACCGTCAAATGAAGCGGCCCCGCTCGCAAAACCTCTGCGAGGGCATGGCCGCTCAGGTACAATTTTTCGCCAGCCACCTTCGGTGCTCCCAGTCTCACCTCCGCCTCCTCCGACATCCATCGATGATCAATCTCAATCGGATACCAACCTTTTCCAAACTGATCGCTGAACAGCGCTTCGCCCGCATCCACCGACTTCGGCAACTCGGGCTTCCACGTCGAAAGCGCCAACCTGGAATAGAAACCCGTAATATTCAAAAGTCTCTCGCCGGACGCTTCATAAACTACCGCCTGCCCCATTTTCAGCGCCATCAGCGCCGCTGCCGCCGGCAGCACAAACTCACGCGGCTCCCCGATGTCGGGATGCGCGTCGATCTGGTCCTCCGATCCCGGCACAAGGTACACCTCCGAGATTCCCAGCAGCCGGAACGGCCGGTCCGCGAACCCGGTCCAAAACAGTTCGCTCCTCACGCCCTTCAGCAGAATCATCTTTCCCGGATGCAACTCGTGCGCCCGCTCCACGCCGCGTACTAAAGAGCGAAGCGCCCGGCTCCGGTGAAAGTTCCAGCCAGTCTGCGCCTCGGTCACCGTGGCATTGCTGGCCAAGTATACGATCGCGA
>JANXXV010000829.1 GCA_025350445.1 Bryobacteraceae bacterium
GCCACAGCGAGTTGCGTATGGTCTCGCCGACGGCCGAATGTTCGGCCCACTCGAAGAAAGGCAGCAAAGACATGAGAAGGTCGTCTCCTAGTCGAACCAGTTATAGGCGATCATCCGTCCGGCGACGACGATGCCCGCCCACAGCGTGAGAGACAAGCCCCCGGCTATCCTGGCCCGTTTTGGCGGGACAGGATCGAGGTCCCATTCTGCCACGCGCCGGTAGATGGTCGAGTGAAAAAACCAGGCATTCAGGCCGGACAGTATCAGCATGGCAACCTTGAGGCGGAAGAAGATATTCTGGAAGGTCCTCACCGGGATGGCGTAGAAGAGAAGCGCTCCGCTCGCAACCATCAGGACGAAGCCCGCCACGGCCCACGGTATCAGACGCCCGGTAACCTCGGAAAGCGGAGTACTTCGCAACGTGACACCTAGTAGCCGCAGGTCCAGCATGGTGGTCAGTCCTAGAAATAGACATAACGATAAGACGTGGACCGACTCGACGATGGGATATGCCCAGATGGATTCGTGTAGCTCAATACTCCAGGGTGTTTTTGCCAGCCATTCGCAGAATCCGAGGAGAGACATACTTGGTGGAGAATAACACAACCTGTAGGAGCCGGCAGGCCTGGGTTTCTTCCGCCCCTTGTACTTCGATCGGGGTTTCTGTTGCGCCACTTAGTTATGACTCAGAAGGGGTAGGAGAGCTTTCATCGAAGCGATGGCGCGGATTGATATGAGACCGAGGCTGAGGTGGCGTGGTGGCCTTCATGGCGTGGGGGCCAAGGTCCAACAATATGTGCCGGTTGCCCTAATTCGATCGCTTCTACCCAAGGGACGAATGCTCTCGGTTGCGCGGCGACCCTGGACGAATGCTTTGGTATGGGGAATCGCCCGGCGCGGAAAGCTATGATCCTCTCCAGCTTGCGGGCAATTCTCGACAGTGTTGCCTTCGAAGCCGAACGCTCGGGTCTCAAGGCCTCTCCGTTCCTCAAACAGCTCGCTGAAACGGAAGACTTTCTATGTTCGATTACGGTTGCCGAATTGGCACACGGAATCTACCGGGCGCCCACCAGTTAGAGCGGCAGGGTTGGCAGATTTGCGCCGGTACTCTACCGCCGGCGTTACCATTTCCTGCGACGATCTGTTGACTGGGGCGTATGTGTTTGCTGTGAAATTCACGGCGTGGGTCTGATCTCGTGCTTGTGCTTTTTCGGAGCCCAGCGCCGCCAATTTACGCTTGTGCGCGACCAGGGGGTCGCGCGCAGACAAGGGCGTCTGCGCCACCGCCCGGGATTGTTGTATTCTCATGTTTGCTTTTTGTGCTCTCATGTTTGCCTTTTGTGGTGAAGCCCGATAGTATGAATACTTCGGGGGTACCCCATTGTGGGGAGTACAATGACCTCGAAGGAGCTAGACCGGAATGTGGAATCGTAAAAAAGACGAAGAATTGCCCCCAAGACCGGTGCCAGTCCATCTGGCTCCGGCACAACAATTTAAGGAAGGAATCCCAATGTCGACATCGCCCAACCGCAGTTTTGAGCCGCCGTCGCAGGTGACGTCCGGTTCCGCCACCATCGGCAAAGCCGTGATGGTAAAAGGCCAGATCTACAGCAGGGAAGACCTTGTTATCGACGGTGAAGTGGAAGGCACCGTGGATGTGCAGGAACACCGCCTGACCGTTGGGCCCAACGGAAAAGTGGTCGCCGGCATCAAGGCGCGCGAGATCGTGGTTCTGGGCGCGATCCAGGGCAACGTTGAGGCGGCCGATAAGATTGATATTCGCAAGGATGCCAAGCTGGTTGGAGATATCAAGGCCGCGCGCATCGTAATTGAAGACGGCGCGTACTTCAAGGGAAGTATCGATATTGTCAGGGCGGAACCTGCCAAGCAGCAGCCCGTTTCTCAAAAGGCGCCTCAGCCGCCGGCTCCCCTTGCGGCTAGTGCTTCCGATAAACGATAGGCTCGTTAGTTCTCTGATTTCAAGGGAGAAGTATTGTTTAAAGACCGGCTGAAGACGATTCTGCGCGGTTCCTCCGCTGGCGGAACGTCTACTCCCAGTGCAACTCTTCCCGGTCCTTCGGCTCGCTCGGGAATGGTGACCGGCCCCGCCTACACGCGTCATAGCAATGGGCTGGACCAGTTCTTTTCTTCGCTGCGCGGTCAGGCCGGGCTGAACATCCTGGATTTTGCCGGTGCAAGCCAAGCCAACATCAGCTTTATCACCAACCTGGGGCACCGGCTATCTTCGGAAGATTATCTCCGCTCTTTGGAGATTACTTTTGGCGATGAACATTTCTACGAGAATCAGGACGACCCGGACCAGGCTGCGAAGTTTCTGCACGACAACTTGAATTTTCCGGAAGGCCATTTCGACGGCGCCCTGGTTTGGGATGCGCTGCAGTTTCTTTCGCCGCCGTTGTTAAAGGCGACGGTGGAACGGTTGCACTCGATCTTGCGGCCCGGGTCAAGTCTGTTGGCGTTCTTCCATGCCGATGAGAAAGCGGCGCAGGTGCCGTTGTACAACTACCGGATTTCCGATGAGAAGACGCTGCTGCTGACTCCGCGCGGTTCGCGAAAGCGGGCGCAGTTCTTCAACAATCGCGGCCTTGAGAAACTGTTTCACGACCAGACGGTGAAGTTCTTTCTTACGCGCGATAGCTTGCGTGAGATCATCGTCCGGCGGTAGCCCGCTATAATTTCTTGAGGAGAATCTATTGTCGTTAGAACAGGATCTCCTGAAGCAGCGCCTGCAGCGCATTCAGGAAATCGAAGCATTGGGGTTCCGGGCCTACGGGCAGCGATTTGAATTCACCCACACCGTCCCGCGGATTCTGGCTGAACATGGAGCGAAGACATCCGAAGAGCTGGCGGCGCCGGTTCAGGTTCGCATTGCCGGGCGGATTCTGACCATCCGCCGCATGGGCAAGGCGGGCTTCCTGACACTGAGCCAGAGCGGCGAGCGGTTACAGATTTATATCAAGAAAGACGCGATTTCGGAAACGGATTATGCGCTCTACGCGTTACTGGATCTGGGCGATATTATCGGCGCCGAGGGTTACTTGTTCCGCACGCGGACCGGCGAATTGAGCATCCATGTGGAGAAGCTTTTCTTCCTGGCGAAGACGCTGCTCTCCATGCCGGAAAAGTGGCACGGCCTGGAAGATGTGGAAACGCGCTACCGGCAGCGCTATCTGGATTTGATTGCGAATCCGGAAGTGGGCAAGGTGTTTGTGACGCGGGCCAAAGTGATCGCGTCGTTACGGCGGCAATTGGAAGCGCGCGGGTTTTTGGAAGTGGAAACGCCTATGATGCAGTCTCTCTATGGCGGCGCGACGGCGCGCCCTTTTACTACGCATCACAATACGCTCGACGTCGATCTCTATCTGCGCATTGCGCCCGAATTGTACTTGAAGCGGCTGGTGGTGGGCGGGATCGAGCGCGTGTTTGAGATCAACAAGAACTTCCGCAACGAAGGCGTCTCCACGCATCACAATCCCGAGTTCACGATGTTGGAGTTTTATCAGGCCTACACGGATTATCACGGGCTGATGGATCTATCGGCCGAGTTGCTGCGGCAGACTGCGATTGATGCTACGGGCGGGACGCAGGTTCCGTATCAGGGCGCCATCCTCGACTTCGACAACATCCGCCGCTTCAGCATGCGCGAAGCGGTGATTGAGTTTTGGAAAGATGCGGACCGCCCGGCCATGGAGCAGGTGAAGGACCCGGCGTGGCTGGCGCTACATTCGCACGCGCCGTCGGCCGGCGAAAAGCTTACGGATATTTTTGAACGCATCGTCGAATCGCAGTTGATTCAACCGGTGATGGTTTACGACTATCCGGTGGAGACATCTCCGCTATCGAAGAACAAGCACGATGAACCGGCGATGGTGGAGCGGTTTGAGATCTACATTGCCGGGATGGAAATCGGCAATGCGTACACCGAGTTGAACGACCCGCAGGAGCAGCGGCGGCGTTTCGAGATGCAGATTGCGATGGGCGAGAAGGGCAACGAAGAGGCGCATCGCATGGATGAAGACTATTTGCGGGCGCTCTGCTACGGCATGCCGCCGACCGGTGGCGAGGGCATTGGCATCGACCGGCTGACGATGGTGCTGAGTAACTCGCGGTCCATTCGAGACGTGATTCTGTTTCCGCAGCTTCGTCCGGAAGGGCCGATTGGAATCGCAGACGATCTGCGCAGCGCTGAGTTGTGATTGGCGGTTTTGAGCTTTTCGTTGCCGGGCGGTATCTGCGCGCCAAGCGCAAGCAAGCTGTGATATCCGTCATCACGGTGATTTCGATTCTGGGCGTCGCCGCCGGAGTGATGGCATTGGTCGTTGCGCTGGCCATCACCAATGGGTTCCGCGATACGCTGCAGCGGAATTTGCTGGGCGCCACCGCGCATGTCAGCATTCTTGAAAAAGAACCAGGCGCGGGAATGGGCAATTGGCGCGAGTTGGCGGCGAAACTTCGCCAGGTGCCCCACGTCACGGCCGCGACACCTACGCTCTATGGCACGGTGCTGTTCACCGGACCTATTCAATCCACCGGCGGAATTTTGAAG
This sequence comes from Bryobacteraceae bacterium, assembly GCA_025350445.1. The sequence continues at coordinate 4,568 of JANXXV010000829.1, forward strand.
GGCGTCGATCCGCGGCAGAGCGATATTCTGTCGCATTTGAAACAGGGTTCTATCGACGGATTAAAGCGAAGCTCGGGTCTGCCGGGAATTATTCTGGGAACGAAACTGGCCACCAGCACCGGGATGATGCTGGACAGCGTGGTACACGTGATCAGCCCGCAGGGTGAGTTGACGCCGTTCGGACCCAGGCTAAAGCAGCATGATTTTCGCGTGGCGGGCATCTTTGAAACCGGCTTCTATGAATTGGACGCGAACTGGGCGTACGTTTCGCTGCCTTCCGCGCAGAACGTACTCTCCGTGGACGATGTGGTGAATTCCATTGAGTTGAAAGTGGACGATGTGGATAGCGCTCCGGATGTGGCGAAGGCAGCGGAGGCAGCGCTGGGGAATCCGGCACTGGCGGCGACAAACTGGAAAGAACAGAACAAGCCCATCATGAACGCGTTGCGGACTGAGAAGATTGTCACCATCGTGACCATCGGTTTGATTCAACTGGTGGCGGCGCTGAATATTCTGATCGCGCTGATCATGATGGTGATGGAGAAGTATCGGGACATCGCGATTCTGATGTCGATGGGCGCGCGGCATCAGCAGATCCGGAAGATTTTCATGATCCAGGGCGTGCTGATCGGCATGGTGGGAACGGTGATCGGGCTCGTCAGCGGCTATGCAATTTGCTACTTCGCCGACCGCTTCCGCTGGATCCGGCTGGATGAAGAGGTCTACTCGTTGAGCTTCGTGCCCTTCGATCCGCGATGGACAGACGCATTGTGGATTGCAACCATGGCGATTGCCGTGAGCTTCTTCGCGACGCTGTATCCGGCGCGGAACGCCACGAAGATTTTGCCCGTGGAAGCGCTGCGGTATGAGTAGGCCGCTATGTGTGGGATAGCCGGCTTCACTCATATGCGGCGCATCCCGGACCCTTCGCTGATACGGGAGGCAACGCGGTCGATTCATCATCGCGGGCCGGATCAGAATGGCGTTTATGAATCGGATGCGATCTCGCTGGGCGTGGTGCGGCTGAAAATTATCGATCTCACCGGCGGTGAGCAGCCGATGCGCAGCGGCTCGACAGTCATCGTGTTCAATGGCGAGATCTACAATCACGCGGAGATCCGCAAGGAACTGGAAGACCTGGGCGTGCGGTTTGAATCGCGCTGCGATACCGAAGTTGTGCTGAAAGCGTTTCTGCAGTGGGACACGGCATCGTTCACGCGGCTGCGCGGCATGTTCGCGGCGGCGCTTTGGACCGAATCCACGCGGCGCCTGGTGCTGGTGCGGGACCGCATGGGGATCAAGCCGTTGTACATCCATCATCGCGGCGATGAGCTGTACTTCGGATCCGAATTGAAGACGCTGTTCGTGCATCCTGAAATAGAGCGCCGGCTGGATCTGATTGGGCTGAACTACTATCTGTCGATGAACTATGTTCCCTGCCCGCACACTTTGGTGGCGGGGATTGAGAAGCTGCCGCCGGCGCACTGGCTGGAATGGAAGGATGGAAGATCGCGGGTCGAACGGTATTGGCAGGCGGATTGGCGGCCTCGGGCGTGCTCGCTGAATGATGCTAAGGATGAGCTGGATGGGCTATTGCGCGCATCCGTGAAGGAACATCTGGTTTCGGATGTGCCTCTCGGCATCTGGTCGAGCGGCGGGTTGGATTCTTCGACGATTTTGCACTACGCTTCGGAGGGCGTGCGGCTGAAGACGTTCTCGGTGTCGTTCCGCGGGCGGGCGTTCGATGAGAGTGTGTACTTCCGCGAGATGGCGGAGAAGTACGGCACCGATCATCACGAGTTCGACTTGAATCCGGACGTCGAACTGCAAAACGCGATTGAGCAGATGCCGTACTATTCCGATGAGCCGAGTGCCGATGCCGGGGCGCTGCCCGTGTGGTTCCTCTCGCGCATGAGCCGGCAGCACGTGACTGTAGCATTGAGCGGCGAGGGCGCGGACGAGCTGTTCGGCGGCTACAACACGTATCTGGCGGATGGCTACGCGCGCACGGCACGGCGGACACCTGAGTTTGCGCGAAAAGCGGCGCTGGCTGCGATGCAACTGTGGCCGGCATCCGATGAGAAAATCAGCCTCGAATACAAAGTGAAGCGGATGCTGGAAGGTTCGCTGCTGCCGCCGGAACAAGCGCACTTGTTTTGGAACGGCACGTTCTCAGAACCGGCGCGGCAACGGTTGATGCTGCCTGGAGCGTTCAAGCGGAACGCGCGGTTGGGCGGGGCGGAAAGCGGCATCGGGTATCTGAATCAGTTTCTGCGGCTGGATCAGGCGTATTATCTGCCGGACGACATTCTGTACAAGTGCGACCGCATGAGCATGGCGCACTCGCTGGAAGTGCGGCCGCCGTTTCTGGATCATCGCATTGTCGAGTTTGCCGCGCGGCTGCCGGAGGAGTGGAAGATTCGCGGGTCGTCGCTGAAGTACGTGCTGCGGGAATTGATGCGCGCGAAGCTGCCGGCGTCCGTGCTGACGCGGAAGAAAGAAGGCTTCGATATTCCGGCGCACGGCTGGTTCCGCAGCCTGTTGAAACCGCTGCTGCTGGAGACGGTGAATCAGCGGGCTTGGGCTGGCCTGGGTGTATTCAATGGGTCCGCGGTGGAAGCGGTGATCCGCGCGCACCTGGAAAGACGCGCGAATTATGGCTATCATCTGTGGGGACTGCTAACCTTGTTCCTTTGGATCAAACGATGGGGAATACAAGCAGCCTCCGATACCAGGTAGTCGTCGTCCTATTCGCGGCGGTGGTGTACCTGGGGTGCTGCATCAGTCCGCCGGGTCTAATGGACGATGTGGACGCCGTGCAGGCGCAGATTGCGCGTAACATGCTGGATTCCGGCGACTGGGTAACGGCGCGGCTGGACGGCGTGGCGTACCTGGAAAAATCGCCGATGAAGTACTGGATGATGGCCGTCTCGTACATGATCTTCGGAGTGCACGACTGGTCTGCGCGCATTCCGCTGGCGTTGAGCGTGGTGTTGCTGTGCTGGCTGGCCGGCCGTTTTGGGGCCTGGGCATTTTCAGAACGCGTGGGGCTTTACGCGGGGCTGGTTCTGGCCACTTGCGTCGGGCTGTTCTTGTTCACGCGCATCCAGATTCCCGATGCGATTCTAACGATGACCATCACGCTGGCGATGTGGGGATTTCTACGCACGCTGGATGACGAGGAGTCGAATCCACGGCTGTGGGCCGCGGTAATGGCGGCCGGCATCGGAGTGGGACTGCTGCTGAAGGGGCTCATCGCCGCGCTGTTTCCAATTGCCGGCGCGCTGCTGTATTTGTATTTTTCGAAGCAACTATGGCAACGCAGCACCTGGCGGCGGCTGCATGTCTTCAGCGGTGTCTTGATCGTTCTGGCGATCGCCGCGCCTTGGCATATGCTGGCTACCCTGCGCAATCCGCCGTATTTTGATTTCACGATGAAGAGCGAACCGGGAAAATATCACGGCTTCTTCTGGTTCTATTTCTTTAACGAGCATGTGTTCCGGTTCCTGAACATGCGGCATCCCCGCGACTACAATACATTTCCACGGGCGCTGTTCTGGTTGTTTCATCTGCTTTGGCTGTTTCCTTGGAGCGTGTTTTTGCCCGCGGCCGTTACGTTGAGCTATAGGCCGGTGGACCGCGCGGGCCGTACCCGTTTGCTGGCGCTTTGCTGGACTGGATTTCTGCTGGTCTTTTTCACATTTTCCACTACGCAGGAGTATTATTCCATGCCGTGTTATCCCGCGCTGGCGTTGTTGATCGCTTGTGCGATGGCCGGCGAATCGCGGTGGATCGCGGTGGGATTGAAGGTGGCTTGCGCTGTCGCGGCCGCCGGCGCGGTGGCTATCGCGGGGATTCTGTGGCTCGTATGGAATCTGCCCGCGCCGGGCGACATCTCACAGGCGTTGACGCAGAATCCGGAAGCCTACACGTTGTCGTTGGGGCACATGGGCGATCTGACGCTTCGTTCGTTCGCGTATCTGAAATTGCCGCTGGTGGTGGCGGGCTTGGCGTTCGTTATCGGGGCTTTGGGGATGTATCGGGGGAGCGGCCGGACGAGGGCGTCCGGCGCAGTCCAGGGGGACTGCCCCACCGGGTGTTCCAGATGGAGTCTTGGACTGGGGGGTAGATGGAGGCTTGGACTGCGGGATAGGTGGAGGCTTGGACTGCCGGATAGATGGAGGCTTGGACTGGGGGATAGGTGGAGGCTTGGACTGCCGGATAGGTGGAGGCTTGGACTGGGGGGCGGATCGAGTCCTAGGCGGGGCGACGGATGGAGAGGTGGTGAGTCCAGGACCGGAACGTATTTGGCGATGGCCGTTATGATGGTGTTGTTTCTTCATGCGGCGCGTTTGGCGCTGGTGGTCTTCGATCCCTACCTTGGTTCGAAGCCGCTGGCCGAGGCGGTGCTTCGCGCGCCCGCCGGACAACTTATCGTGGACGATCAATACTACACATTTTCGTCGGTATTCTTTTACACCAACCGCCGGGCGCTGCTGTTGAACGGACGCGTGAATAATCTCGAGTATGGTTCGTACGCGCCAAATGCGCCGGCGGTGTTCATTGACGATGCCAAGCTGAAAGACCTGTGGCCCTCCGCCCCGCGCTATTACCTGATTGCGGAAAAGCCCGCGGTAGCGCGGCTGGCCGGTATTGTGGGAAAAGAAACGCTGCACACTGTGGCGCAATCGGGCGGGAAGTTTCTGTTCACCAATCATGCGGATCTGCGTTGACGCCACGTCGTTGCTGCTACGCAGTGCCGGCGTAAAAAACTACGTTTATCACTGGCTGCGCGCCATGCAGCGGGACGCAACCGAACACACTGTTACCGCTTATCCGCTGCTGGATAATGTCGGCCACCTGAATCATGAGGCATCCGTGCTCAGCTTGTGGCAGACGCTTCCGCGCCTGGCGCTGCTGCACCTGATGAACGTGAGGTACAACCCCGGCATGGAGTATCTGATGTCTAAGGTGGACGTTTTCCATGCGTCGAACCAAGTGCGCAATCCGCCGAAGCGCACCCGGCTGACGGGCACTCTCTACGACATGACATGCCTGCTGATGCCGCAGAATCACACGGCCGACAACGTGCGTGCGGAGAAGAATTTCGCCGATAAAGTGCTGTCGCGCGCCGATGGGCTGATTGCCATTTCGAACCACACCCGCGTGGACGCGGTGAATCTGCTGGGGCTGAATCCGGATAAGATCGCGGTGATCTACCCTGGCGTACCGCAGGCGTTTTTTGAGGTGACCCCGGCACAGGTGGCGCGCGCGACGGCGAAGTACAGTCTGGCGAAACCATACATCCTGTTTGTGGGAACCGTGGAGCCGCGCAAGAATCTGGATCTGCTGCTGGACGCCTACAAACGGCTGCCCGCGTCACTGCGCGGCGAGTTCGATTTGATTGCCGTTGGTCCCATCGGTTGGGCGGCCGGCAGTACGGTGCAGCGGCTGGCGGCCGGCTCGCCCGGCGTGCGGCATTTGGGATATGTGCCGGAAGCGGATCTGCCGGGCATCACAGCCGGGGCCAAGGCGTTCGTTTATCCCTCGCTGTATGAAGGTTTTGGATTTCCGGTGGCGCAAGCGATGGCGGCGGGCGTTCCGGTGATTACGTCGAATGTGTCGTCGCTGCCGGAAGTGGCGCGGGATGGCGCCATCCTGGTGGACCCGAAAAGCGAGGCGGAACTGCACGACGCACTGGTCCGGTTGCTTACTTCGCCCAGTCTGCAGAAGCAGTTGGCGACAAAGGGGATGGAGATTTCGAAGGAATACACCTGGCGGGTGGCGGCACGAAAATCCGCCGAATTCTTCAGCAGTTTGCCCTAAGCCGACACCAGGTTTGCTAGAGTTAAAACATTAGTATCCGCAAATGGCCCCTGCCCTAACCTCACGCTGGACTGGCGATTACCGCTTTCTTATCGGCAATCTACTGCTGAAGGATTTCCGCGTCCGCTACCGGAATATGTCACTCGGTTTCGGCTGGTCCGTGGCGAGCCCGCTGGTGATGATGGGCGTGCTGACTTTCATTTTCACCCTGGTGATGCCGAACAAGATAGAACATTTTCCGGCGTTCGTGCTTTGCGGCCTGGTGCCGTTGAATTTCTTTTCGCTTAGCTGGCTGACCGGAACCGTTTCGCTGATCGACAACGCGGGCTTGATCAAGCGGACCACGTTTCCGCGGGAGATCATCCCTATCGCGTCGGTTCTGGCCAACTGTTTGCACTTTGCCATTCAGATTTGCCTGCTGTTGATTCTGGTGGTCGCCTCCGGCTATAAGCCGAACGTGAACTGGTTTTTTCTGCCGGTGATCATCGCTCTGGAAATTGTGTTCGCCTGCGGCATGGCGCTGGCGTTTTCGGCGCTGGATGTTTATGTCCGCGATACGCGATACGTGGTGGAATCGGCGATTACGGTGCTGATCTGGATGGTGCCGATTTTCTACGACTCGAACATCATCCCGCAGCAATACCGCGTGGTTTACCATATGAATCCCATCGCCGCGGCGGTGATGGCATTCCGTAATATTCTGCTCGAAAACAAAATGCCGGCGGCCTCTCTAGTCAGCAAGCTGTCGCTGGTTTCAGTGGTCACGTTTACGGTGGGGCTCTTGATCTTCCGGCGCCTGAAGCCGCGGTTCTACGATTACCTGTGAATCCCGATTGCGCAGTTACGTTCGAGAGCGTCTCGAAGATCTACTCCCGCAGCACTGGCCGCAAACTGCTGCGCAGCCATGTGGAGGGCTGGTTTGGACGCCAGCCGCGCGAGCCGTTCTATGCTTTGAACAAAGTCTCCTTTAGCTTGAATCACTGTGAGAGCGTGGCGATTCTGGGCTCGAATGGAGCGGGCAAGAGCACGCTGCTCAGCATGGTGGCCGGGCTTTCCTATCCGAACGAAGGCCGGGTTACGGTGAATGGGCGCGTGGCGGCGCTGCTGGAGCTTGGCTCCGGCTTTCATCCGGATCTGACAGGAGCGGAGAATATCAAACTGAACGCGGCGCTGCTGGGATTGACGCGCAAACGAACGGAATATCTGTTCGACAGCATTGTGGAATTTTCCGGCATCGCCGAGTTCATCCATGAGCCGCTGCGGACCTACTCCACCGGAATGATGATGCGGCTGGGATTCTCGGTTGCGGTGAACGTGGACCCGGATATTCTGATTCTTGATGAAGTGTTCGCGGTGGGCGATCAGAACTTCCAGGCCAAGTGCCGCGAGAAGGTATTGGAGTTCAAGAAGTCCGGCAAGACGATGCTGTGCGTGTCTCACGCCACTACTACGTTGCATCAGCTTTGCGATCGCGCCATCTGGCTGGACCACGGACAGATGATGATGGACGGCACGGCGACGGAAGTGATCGAGCACTACGAGGGCCGGTCGATTGCGAAGGCCGGCGGGTGATTTATTTGATCACCGAAAAGTCCCACACTTGAATATTCCCCTTGCCCTCAGTGAACTCGACCACGGCGTACTCGCCCGGCTCCAACGCTGAAATCGGCCAGATCTTGTACATGCCATCGGCGATCTGTTTGCGGAAAATCTCAACCGTATCCGATTCCTCCAAGACTTCCTTCGTTACCGGGATGATGTTCCATGTCTGGACAAGACGGTTCAGCTTCCCTGGCTTGAGGCGCAGAATACCGAAACGCTCCTCGGCATTCAGGCGGATGTAGAAGTCGGGCCGACTGTTCTGAATCGGCAGGGACGACTTCAGCCCGTCTATCTCCACCGTGGATTTACCGGCCACCAGCGGGATGGGGCTCATGGCCTTCAGAATCGACCGCCGCTTGTCGGTCACCACCTTCATCTCGGCCTGCTTCACTACTTTTACTTTGTCGTCCTGCACCCAGAAGACGCCTGTTTCCTGCGGAATCTGTTCCACTTCCTGGCGCTGACTGCGTAGCGCTTTCTCTTCGGCATCCTGGGCGGCCGCGTCTTCCTTCAACGCCTTCGCGTGCTGTTTGATTTCCTCTTCGGTGCGCTTCAGATCCACCAGTTCCAGCGGCACCTCTTCCCAATCGCCGCGCTCGACGCTGTAGTAGCGGACACGGTCGGCCTGGGCCTGGTATTCGCGCACCAGGTGGGACGACCCGTCTTTCATGTACAGCTTGACGTTCGCGCCCAGCGCGGCGAAGACGATCAGTATGGTAAGGATGAGAGCGCGCCACATAATGCCATCATAGAGGTTATGCGATATCGAAAGCTTGGCGGCACGGGAATGGATGTCAGCGAGGTGGGCTACGGGGCTTGGGGCATTGGCGGTAAGCAATGGCAGGGCGGCACGGACGATGAATCGGTGCGCGCACTGCACCGTGCGTTTGCGCTTGGGCTGAACTTTATCGACACAGCGCTGGCTTACGGCGACGGCCATAGCGAGCGCTTGGTGGGGCAGGTGTTGCCGTCGGCTCCGCACCGTGTTTACGTGGCCACGAAGGTTCCTCCGAAGAACCGCGTGTGGCCGGCGGCCCCGGGTAGTTCCATCGGCGACGTGTTCCCCTACGGCTACATCGTGAGTTGCACGGAGGAAAGCCTTCGCAATCTGAAGCTGGACGCGGTGGATCTGCAACAGTTGCATGTTTGGGATCCGGGCTGGACGGCGCGCGACGAATGGAAGCGGGCGTTTGAAGATCTGAAGAAGGCTGG
>JANXXV010000838.1 GCA_025350445.1 Bryobacteraceae bacterium
GGGAGTTCGGCGCACTGGGTGATGAACGCTTTCATTTCGGGAATCTTTCCGGTGATGGCGGCTTCTTCCGGCGGATTTCCGTTCGTCTTCTTCGCAGTGATGATGGTGATCCAATTCTTTGTCGTCTTGTGGTGGTATCCCGAGACCAAAGACATCCCGCTGGAACAGGTGCAGAAGAAAATGGGAATCGCATGACTGCCCGGCCGGTATAGTAAGATACTTCTAGATTGTGATCGGAATTCAAACAACTATGGAAATTACTGAACTAAATTCAACGTGGGGCCTCCGATGAAAGCGTGGAGGTTTTACGGATTCGGCGACATGCGGTTGGATGAAGTGCCCGAGCCGGTCTTGAAACCCCGGCATGTGATAGTGGAGGTACTCTGCGTACAACCGAGCGTGACCGAGGCGCAACTCGCCTTCGGCATTCCGACCTTGGCGTATGAAAAGATCAAACACAGGTTAGAGACAGAGGCGCCAGTCCAGTTATTCGGGCACGAGTTCTGCGTAAGAATCTTAGAGACCGGCCCTGGCGTTACGCGATTCAAGGTAGGCGACCGTGTTGCGGCCCGCGCTAAACTGCCGTGCGAGAGTTGCGTACACTGTCTGTCCGGACGCAGTAATTTTTGCCGGAAGGGACCTATCATCGGATTCCAACTGCCGGGCTGCTTCAGCGAGCGGGCGATACTGCCGGAAATCGCATTAGTGAAAGTGGATGAAAGGATCTCCGACAGCGAGGCTGCCTGCCTGCAGTCGCTCAGCGATTCGGTGGCATCGGTGGAAACAGCGCAAATAAGTATCGGTGATTCGGTGGTGGTGTTCGGACAGGGAAGCATGGGTCTGGAATGTTTGCAGATAGCACGCAACAGTGGAGCTGGGCTGCTGATTTCGGTCGATGTACGGGACGAGGCCTGCGCAGTTTCAAAGGAACTGGGTGCGGACTATGCTCTGAACGCCAGGAACTGCGACCCCGTGGAGGCCATACGCGAGTTGACCGGGGGCGGAGCGGACATCGTGTTTGAGTGTGCGGGCGGCAGTCCTAAACAGGGCTTGGCCGGAACTCATACGCTGATGCAAGCCGTGGATTCGGTAAGGTCAGGCGGCAAAATTGTTGGAGTCTCCTGGTTCGGAGCGCCGCTTGAGATCGATATCGACACGTTGCGCGAGCGGAGCTTACGGTACATATTTCCAGACATCAGCACCGTTGAGCATTTGGCGCACACCGTAAGGCTTGTGGCTTCGGGGCGGGTGCGGCTGAAACCGGCCATCACCCATGTGCTGAATGGAATCGATCAAGTGCCGCTCGCATTCGAGATCACGGCTAATAAGGGCAGGTTTCAAGCTATTAATCCCGCTCAGGTGATGATGTGATAAAGAACAAACGAACGATACGGCAACGGATGATGACGCTGCGGCCGGCGCTGCTCTCGGACGCGTTAGGAAAGTCGGGCGGCATGGATCACTACATGCAATGCTTTTCGGCCAACTGCCGGATGGCGGGTCCGGCGTTCACGTTGCGCGTCCACACCGCGGACATCCTGATGGTGGGAAAGGCACTGTCCGACTGCCCGCCCGGGCATGTACTGGTGATTGATGGGCAGGGCGAGCCGAACACGGCGCTGTGGGGCGCGATCACCACCGAGTGCGCCCAATTGAAGGGTGTGGAGGGCATTGTGATAGACGGCGCCGTTCGAGACGTGGGGCAGATCCGCCGCAGCAAACTACCCGTGTTCGCTCGGGCCGCCGTGCCTAACGCCGGGGGCGCTGAGTATCCCGGCGAGACCGGAATACCGATACAGTGCGCAGGCGCAGTGGTGAGCCCCGGCGACTGGATCGTCAGCGATGAGGACGGCTTGGTTGTGGTGCCGGCCAGTCGCGTCGAGGGAGCCTTGGAGCGCGCCGAGGCGCTGCTCAAAGTGGAGCGGGCGATTTACTCCGAGGTGAGGAAGGGCAAGGACTTGGGAGAACTTCTTCATTACGATGAGCTGTTGAAGAGTAAGTCCGCTTCAGGCGGATTGCCGCAAATGCGGTTTTCGATAGCCCCCCGAAAGCGTGAGAAATAGCTGAAAAACCGCGATGCCTTTGCCTACAGAACCTCTTTGATCACAGCTCCTGAAACGTCGGTCAATCGATGGGCGCGGCCGTTGTGCAGATAGGTAAGCCGTGTGTGATCGAATCCAAGAGTGTGCAGAACGGTGGCATGCAGATCATTAACTGAATGCGGTTCGACCACTGCTTTGTAGCCGAATTCATCGGTGGCGCCCACCACGCGACCGCCTTTCACCCCACCACCAGCCATCCAGATGGAAAATCCTTTCGGACTGTGATCCCGGCCGCGAATGGATTGCGAAATAGGCAGGCGGCCGAATTCAGTGTGCCAGATCACCAGAGTGCTATCGAGAAGTCCGCGCGACTTCAGGTCCTTTAGCAGGCCGGCGATCGGGCGA
>JANXXV010000906.1 GCA_025350445.1 Bryobacteraceae bacterium
GAAAGATCGAATACTGCGGTTCCGCGCAAAATCTGCGTTAACCGGCGTCGATCGGGAGCTAATACTGGGCGGCGCATAATTATTGGCCGCGGATGGACGCCGATAAACGCGGATTTGGGGTGAGCCCCTCGGGTGAGATACGACTTGGCCTGTCCAGCTATTTCTTGGACACTACACTAGCGGGAGTTTACAAGATCTAGCGGAAGTTGATATGGAAGAGTGCTCGCTTCCGGCCTCCATTAATCGCGCGGTTTGTCCCGCCGGCAAGCTGCTATTCGCCGACTGGTATGGGCAACTATCCTGACTCGTCTCCCGCCTCCAGGTCCGGCTGCACCGTCGTCGCCGAAACTTCTGGAACCATATTGGATCTGGCCACCGCCAAACACGTCCTCGACTGCGAAATCAAACCACCCATCGCCTAATCGGCTTCAACCGGATCTCCGAGCCCTCGTCTTTTACGGCACGAACTTCTTCGCCTGCATCAACCTAAATCCGGCAGTTCGAATCCTGCGGATCGTGCCAAGCCGCTGAAATAGCTCAGACTTTCAGCTGCTTCCCGGTTCGCAATTCGGGGGATAACTGATCCGATTGCAATTGCTTCCGGGCTAAGAACCGATCTGGTTTTGGGTGCCTCCAACTGCCGGATCCAGAATCAAAACCCGTACATCTGCCAAACTTCCCCAGCGGGGACATAACACGCAGACGCACGCCGATCTTCGCCCAGTCAGCCTCGGCCTGCCGGTCATCGCCGATTTCCACATCCCTTTGTTCCGCAGGGTTGTTCCCCGCAAGATTAACGACAGCGACGAGTTTCGCGCCATCGCCAAGGAACTCTCTGCCGTTACCGGTAACTGGCCGAACCAGGAAAGACTTAGATCTTTTCTGCCCAGTCACTTAAGATTCCCGATAATGATTAGAATTGTGCGCCTATAGGCGCAACCAGGCCGCGATGCAGAGCCCCGGTCCAGGGAAGCGCTTCACCTGTAAGACCCTCATTCGATGAAGGCATCCCCGGCGCAGCCAAAGCAGTCAAATGGTCACCAACTCCGGCAGGCGCAATTATTGAGCAGTCCAAGTCCCCCGCTGCTGCCAGTTGCTGGTTGCCGCGGGCGCCTCATAGGGACCCTCCTGCGCCAACAAATACACATTCTTGGCGCCCGCGAATCCCGCGGCAAAGCGCAGCGAAACGTTAAGACTCATGTTCGTTCCCGAGGCGATCACCGAGGTTCCCGCACCCACTACCGAGCACAGCCCATTATCCAGGCTTGCCGATGAGCCTGGAAGCAGCGGACCTAGCCAACCCGTGCTGTCCCCATATAAGTAGAAGAATCCGTTTGCCGGATTGTACCGGAACTGGCAACTGTTGTTGTATGCGAACGTCGCGTTCACCATCATCAGCACCGCGCCGATCGAGGATGCTCCTTGCGGATCGGAAACCAGAAAGTTTAAGGTCGCCGCGGTTCCGCTCCCGCTACCCGGAGTTACCGACAGCGCACTCGGAGCCTGCCCCAAAATCGGAGTCAAATTGATCGTCGCGCTTGCCGCCTTTGTTCCGTCGGCAATTGAAGTTGCCGTTACCACCACCGTCTGAGCCGACAATACGACCGCCGGGGCAGTGTAGACTCCCAAGGAAGACACTGCACCAACCATTGGAGAGACCGACCACACCACGCTGTTGTTCGTCGTGCCGGTAACGCCTACTGCGAAAGCCTGCGTTTGCCCTGCCGCGAGCGTCACGCTAAACGGACGAACAGAGAGCTGCACCCCGCCCGCTACGGCAAATTCATAGGCGCCTATCGGGTAACCGCTGCCTTGCGGGACAATAACACCATCGAAATCTGTGTTCTGGGGAATCGCCGTGCCGCTATCCGCCGCCGGGCTTCCCGCCTGAAGGTGAAAATCCCGTGCCGCCAAATTCACGAACAGAGGATCCAAACTGATCGACGCGGTGATACCGCCATTTACCGGTGCCGGTCCGATTCCGAAGAACAAATTATTGGATCCTAAGATTCCAGTGCAGCCATCGAAATCCGCGCAAACGTTACCAGTCCTTGGATCGTACATCACCAGATAAGGAGACGCCGAACTGACTTGGTAGAAGATGTTGTTTCGAATACGAAGAAACAGGCTGGGGTTTTCTCCCCCGTTCATCACAGATCCGCTGGCGCCGCCATAGGGAGGTGTCGCGAAGGATCCGCAGTCGAAAAAAGTATTGGAGTAAACTTCCACGGTGCCGCCGCCCGCCGGTCCGCTGTTGGTGTGGCCCTGAATGCTCAGACATGTCCAACTACCCGTTCTCTCCGGAGTGTTTGGCCCTTTCCCGGCATTGTAGATGATGTTTCGGTAGACGGAGATCTGCCCCAGGGAAGGGTCCACCGTCGAAACGACAATCCCATCGCATTGCGTGTCGTGGATCACGTTATCGTGGATGCGAATGTCGAATTGATTGTGGCCGGTTGGATCGCCGGAACCGCCGCTGCCCAGGGGTGAGGAGTGTATCTGTAAGCCCCGGCATCCATGTACATTTGCGATCGTATTCCAACCAATATCCAAATGATTGCTATCCGTGGAGAAGTAGACTCCCTGATAGAGTGCCGACGCTTCCGCCCGGCCCGTGTCGTGGATATTGTTGCCGTAAAATTTGACGTTGCTTGCCTGGCTAGTCTCGAAACAGGCGCCGGCGCCATCTCCGTTGGGGCACGTCATTTCGTTGGCCACCATTCGCCAGTTGCTTCCGCCGGCGATCGTAGTTCCGGCTGAGCTGGAAAGAAGCGTCAAGCCGGCAAATACCCAATTGCCCGCGCATGGGCCGCCCCCAGCGGAGGAATCCGTGGTTCGAATGCTATGTAGAGAAGATGTCGTTGCTCCCACAGTCACTCTTGCGCCCGGATAAGCAATCAAAGCCCTGGGATACCCTGATCCGCTGCACCATTCATTTCGGAACGTCATAGCGGCGTTCCAGCCCTCGCCGTCGTCCGTCGTTTGGCTTACGCCATTCATGCCGTAGATGATGTCGCCAGTGTGAATTGCCCGGACCGCGAACGGCAACGTTCTCCAGGGCGAGGCGAAAGCACCGGTCCCCGAATCACTGCCGGAGCTGGACACGAAATAGATGTTACCGGCACGAACTGTGAACGGAAGCGGAGTTGAGGTTCCCGCCAGTGTGGCAATGACGATGCTGCCGGTTGCCGTCGCCGAACCTAATTGGATAGTAATCTTGGCGTCACTCCAAACCGGATAGGCGGCCACCGCCCCGCCGCCGACGGTAACTTGCGAGCCGCCCCGAACGGCGCCGAATCCTTTGCCGTAAATAGTTACGTATGCGCCGGCGCTGTTTTCGCCGCCGGAGTTAGGTCCGCTTTCCAGGTCCGTGTAGAATGCTGCCGGTTGCGCATTGGCGGAAATCGCGAGTCCGGAAAGCATCGCAAAACATGCCAAACTTGATAGCCTGAAGTGCAGGCGAAGGGCGTCTGTAACCGCGGCGCTGGCACGACGGCTTCGCATTCGGAGATCGGCAGCCATAGGCCTCCAAGGTTCCTGTCCCATTCGGGCAGAAGGCATCGTGGCCGATACCAGGTGCGGCGTTTGGGTTTTAGATCGTGAAGTTGATTCTTCGCCGATTGTCGCACAATCCAAATTGGATCTGGGGCGGGAGAAACCCCGGCGCTGGACTTGGGCGCGGCAGCGCAAAGTCAGTGCATCTGATCAATTGCGCAAGCTATGCAAGACGGGTCAACTTTCGCACACGTTCAGGGTCTCTTTGACCTCAGCCTGCCTCGCAGTCGGGAACGAAGCAGCGGCACGGCGAAGACCGGCCTGCTTCACTGCGCGCGGGTCTGCCGCGTTAGGAAAGTATCGATGCCCTATCGAAGAGCGATCCATTCAACCCCTTAAGAGAGACCGCCGGCGTGCCCGAAAAACCAGCGCCCGCCATAGTGACCGAGCAACCGGAGCCACAATCCTATAAGCGGCTTCTCAACCAGGTCATTGGCCTGGTTGAGACCGGCCGCGCCACAGCAGGCAGAGTCGTGATCGTGACGATCAATGCAACCTGTTGACTGGTGGGACGGAAAATCGTCGAACGTGACCAGCGCTGGTCTTCTCGCGCCGGTTACCGCGAGAAACTGTTGGCGAGACTCTCAATTGAATTGACCAAGCGCTTCGGCCGGGACCCTTCGCGCGGAATTTGGCCCAAATGGAACCTTTCTACCTATGGAAGCCAATTTCGCAAACGGTGTCTGCAAAATCTGGCACGCAACCGTTCCCGCCGCTTTCGCACTCATGGTCTCAGTCCAATCGATTACTGTCACTTAGCAGGCGAGGCTGCAAGCGCTTACTCGTGTCGTGTCCCCCGTAAGAGTTGACGACGGGAGCAAGAGCGCTCGCCGAGGGGCGGGCGCGCAGACAAGGTGTCTGCCCTACCTTGCACCCAGTAGCATGTTGTAAAGAATTGGCCGGGACAGCACACCAGGAAACCGAAGCAGTCCATGCGGCTGCGCCATCGATTCCCTCCCGCGATCCATCAAATCCGGAAACCCGCCCTCGCCTGCACCGGCGTCCGCTCTACTTCAATCCAAAGACGTAAATCACACCCGCCGCGGCAATCGCCACGCGCTGCCTGCCTTGGTGGGCGAATGCCATGGGATTAGCGCGGATCGCACCGCCGGTTTGAAATTCCCACACTGGTTTTCCGTTTGACGCGTCCAGGGCGTAGAAGTTGCCTTCGTTCGAGCCGCCGAAAACAAGCCCTCCCGCCGTCGCCAGAACACCCGACCACGGTGGCGACTGCAGACGGAAATCCCAGACGACGCGGCCCGTGTTGGCGTCGAGTGCGCGCACCGCACCCCAGGCTTTGTCTCCATCCAGAGCGCGTTCGCCGCCGCCCGCAAAGAAGCCGAGAGGTTGATAGTGCGCGTCGCTCTTAAAATAGTAGGCGCTCATCTCGCGCACCGAAAGGTAAAAGCGCTGCGCCGTGGCGTCATAGGACGGGCTGAACCAGTTCGTCGCCCCTTGCAGGCTGGGCCAAACAAGAACGCCCTGTTCGGTGGCATCGGTGCCGGGGATCACAATCGGACGGCCCTGGTCGTTGAGGCCCTTGGCCCCCGTCTGTTTTGCGAACGGCGTGCCGAGCAGAAATTCACCACTCGCACGGTCCAGCAGATAGTAAAACGCGTTGCGATTAGCCAGAGCCACCACTTTGCGCTTCGTCCCGCGAACGGTAGCTTCCGCCAGCACGGGGATCTGCGTGGAGTCCCAATCATGCATGTCATGCGGGGTGAACTGGAAGTGCCAGCGAAGCTTTCCGGTATCGGCCTCCAGTGCGACCAGAGAGCAGGAGTAGAGATTGTCGCCGGCGCGTTCGTCGTCATTGAAATCGGGGCCGGGATTCCCGGTGCCCCAATAGATCAGGTTCAGTTCAGGATCATAGGTGCCGGTGAGCCAGGTGGGCGCGCCGCCGTGTTGCCAGGAATCACCGGCCCAGGATTTGTTGCCGGGCTCGCCGGGTCCGGGGATGGTCCAGAATCGCCACAGGCGTTTGCCGGTCTTGGCGTCATAGGCGTCAATGAATCCGCGTATGCCCGCTTCCCCACCCGCGATGCCGATGATGATCTTGCCGCCAATGGCCAGCGGCGCGGCCGTGCTGCAATGGCCCAGGTTGCGGTCGGCGATCTCCACTTCCCAACGCAATGCTCCGGAGCGCGCATCCAGTGCCACCAGCTTGCTGTCGAGCGTGCCCACGTACACCATGTCGCCGAGCACAGCCACGCCCCGATTCCAGCGGCCGAACCCGATGGTCTTCAGGTCCGGCGGCATCGGCCGCTCCCAGCGCCAAAGCGGACGGCCCGTGGCAACGTCCAGCGCCACCACCGCGCTGGGCGGCTCGGTAATGTACATCACTCCGTCCACCACCACCGGCGACGTCTCCACCTCCCCCGGATTGTGCGATTGGTAAGCCCAGATGGCGTGAATCCCCGAGGCGTTGGCAGGAGTCATCTCGGTAAGCGGGGAGAAACGATGGCCGGAGTAGTTGCCGGAATAGGTGAGCCAATTGCCACGTTCGAGTTCGCCCGCGCGCAGACGGTCATACGTCACTTGCGCCGGAAGCACAGTCGCTAGCAGCAGAAGCAATACGGCGATTCTCATTGAGCGCCCCGCAAAGTGATGAGATAGGCAACCAGGTCTTCGACGTCGGCGCCGCGATGGGCTGGCATCGGAGATTTCCCCGTCAGTTTATCGAGCTGCGCCAGATCCAATTTGCGGAACGAATGGAGACGCCGAGCGGGGTCCAGAAGTTGAATCGTAAAGCTGTCTTCGTTGAGGCGAATGCCTTCCACCGGTTTGCCGGCGATGGGCACGGCGCGTACCATCAGGAATCCTTCCGGCACCGCGGCATCGGGCTTCTCCAGCGCGTCCCGCAAGTAGGAAGCGGAACGCCGGCTGCCAATTTCGGTCAGTTCGGGACCATACGCCTGCCCCTCGCCACGCGCTACATGACAGCTCGCGCAGCCGGCATGGGCGTAAGCCTCGCGTCCACGCGCCGCGTCTCCAGACACGTGCTGGGGTGCTACATTGCCGAGCGACCGGACATAGGCGGTCACGTCCCGCAGCTCGTTCTCACTCAGCATCCATCCCCTGGGCATTTCGGTGCCCGGAATCCCTTGGCGAATCAGCTCGGTTAGCGCTTCGTCTGTATTCACGCGCCGCGGCACCGAAAGATTCGGCCCGCGCCCGCCCGCGCCGCCGATGCCGTGGCACGGTGCGCATTGCGCGTCGAAGGGGCGTTTGCCTGGAAGTTGGGCGAAGAGGGAGGCCGCGACGAAGAAGATGAAAAGAAGTCTCCGCATGCGTAATAGAAAGATGGTAGCGCAGAACCTGTGGGGCTGGCTGGTAGGTCATACACAATTTCTGCCGTGCTTGAGAGCAATCACCTGACTCACGAACAGGCGGCCCAAGTGATCCAAGAATGGCGTTGGCAACGGACGAACGGCGCATTTGCCGGCCACGCTAGCATGAGAGCAGAAAAGCTATGAGTAAACGCGATCTCATTGTTCAGGAACTTGACCGTCTACCCGAGCAGGACCTCGACCGGCTAATGGCGTTTCTGCACGCACTCTCCGAAACTCATGCTGAGGCCGCCGTCCCGCAAATTGCCGCGGAGTCATCGCTTGCC
>JANXXV010000909.1 GCA_025350445.1 Bryobacteraceae bacterium
GTTTTGTGCCGGAACTGATGGGGGCCGCGACACAGAACGACGACGGCATCGGCGGCGAGCACATCTACATGCCGCGCTTCAATCATCGCGATGGACGCAAGCGCGACTACCTGCGCGGATTCGGCTCGCAGTTCTGGAACACCGGAGCGCAGGCCAACGCTTCGTTCGCGAAACAACTGCCGGGCTTCGGGCTTGAGTTGAAGCAGTCCATCAAGAAGCGCTATCCGGCGCTGGTGGCGCTGCATCCGTATGGCGAAGTGCTGCCGCGGAAGACGAACAGGGTGACGGTGGATGGGTCGCCGCTGGATCAATATGGCGTACCGATTGCGAAGATCTCCTACAATATCGGCGAGAACGAACGCAAGATGGTGGCAGACATGTACGACACAGCCGAGGCGATCTTAAAATCCGCCAAAGCTGAGATTGTGCCGTTCAAGCGCGGTAGCACGGACGTCAACGGCAGCGCGATTCATGAGCATGGAACATGCCGCATGGGAGCTGACCCGAAGCGTTCCGCGCTCAACGGATTCTGCCAGTCGCACGATGTGCCGAACTTGTTTGTAGTGGACGGCGCCGCATTCACAACGGCTAGCGAGAAGAATCCGACGTTGACGATTCTGGCGCTGGCGTGGCGCGCGACGGATTATATGGCGGAAGAGATTAAGGCGGGCAGGATTTAAGAATTACAGCAGCCGCAGGCCGCCGTGCTTTGCGAAATGGCGGAAGTCTTTATCGCGGGTGATCAGCGGGATGTCGTTGTCGATGCAGATCTGCGCGATCAGCGTATCCGCGAGCCTGGGTTTCATCCGCTTGGCAATGAGCAAGGCGCGTAGCTTTCCGGCCCGCTCCCAGTAGCCGGGCTGAATCTCCAACATCCGGATTGCGCAAAAATCCGCTTCGTCCCGCGCTTCGAGCGAGGGGTCGCTGAGGAGTTCGGAGAGGACGACGGGAGCCATCGCGACCGCACCATGAATCACGGCGTGGTCCAGTATTCCAACGTCCTGCCCCTCATCCCCCGACAGATACGCGATCCAGCAGTTGGTATCGGCGCAGATCAAGCCCTGTCTTTCCTCAGCTCGTCGACGTTGATGGAGAACCGGACTTTGCCGCGCCGCAACCGGAGCCGTTTGAGAGCTTCGGCAGCGACAATGCCTTCCAGTCCCTTTCTGATTGCCGGGGTAATGCCCAAACCGATACTCTGCGTCGCATCCTCAAGCAACCGTTTCGGCAGCATCACCGTTACCTTCTGCATTTCTTCTCTTTGTAGCATCATACTGAAAGGATACCATACAACCATACGGCATCAAACACCAGCTTCCAGATCGTGTAGCAACGCCAGCATCTTTACGCCCGCCCCCGGCTCCCCGCCGAAGCGAAGCTCGTTATAAGCGCCGGTCAGTTTTTCAACGGCCGCCGCAGTCCCGGGGTCGGGCAGAATGCGCGCGAACTCCATCGGCGTCAGCCAGGCGGGCTTCTCAAAACCACGGCGCTTTAAGATCGCCAGCATACGTCCGTAAAGAATAGATGCGTCGCCGGCGCCCACCTGTCCGCGGCGAATTCGCATCACGCGGCGTTGGGTGATCCACCATCGCCGGCAAACCGGACCGTAGAGAATCAGCGCAACCGCGGCTGCGATGAGACCCGCGCCGATAGCGATCCAGCGCTGGACAAGCCGCGGATTGAACTCCGTGCGGAACCAGGCGGTGAGCCGCTCGTACCAGTTGATCCGCGCTACGCGCGTTCTGCTCTCCACTTGCGCCGCCAGATTCAATTGGCGCTCCAGATTGTAGTTAAGCACCCACTCTTCCCAGAATGTTTCCGCCGCATCCAGATACAGCCCCAACCTGGACACGAACCCGGCCAGCGTCTGATTCCGATTCGGCGGAGTGGGATCGTAAGTGGTCCAACCGTCGTCCGGAAGATATGCTTCCACCCAACTATGCGCGTCTGAGCCGCGGATGATTTGCCAGCCAGTCATCGGATTGAAGACGCCACTTTGAAAACCTGTGACAACGCGGGATGGAATTCCCAAAGTTCGCAACATGACGGCCATGGAGGAGGCGAAATATTCGCAGTGCCCGCGGCGGCGCACGAATAGGAAATGCGCCAGCGGATCGGCCACCGGCTCACTCAGAAGCTGCAGTGTGTAGCCGTAGTTCGTTCGCAGATGCTGTTCCAGCGCGTGGGCTCGATCTGCATCGGACCGCTGTCCAGCCGTGACTTCCCGTGCAAGCAGTGCGATTTTCGGATCGTACGGCGGCAGCCGCAGATACGACTTCCTGGCCATGGGACCCAGCGGTTCGGCATAGGAATTCACCATGTGGCTGTAGCCGAAGTAATGCATACCGTCGGTTGCGCCAAGCCCCGTGCGGAAACCGTCAGTCGGAGTGCGCAGGATAAACGGCAACTCCGTGCGCAGAAACTCGGGAACACCGCTGAAGAACAGTGCATCGGAATCAAGCGCCTTCACATTCACTTCGTAGCTGATATAGCGGCCTGGGCGGCGGGACTGGCGGCGCTCACCCAACATCACCAGTCCGTTAGACGCGCGCAGCACCTCTCCCGGAACAGGACGGTTGAACCAGCGGCGGCCATCGAAATCTCCCATGGCCGCACCGCGCCACTTCAGGGCCGAAGGCCGCTCCGGGCCCTCCACGCGAATGTGCATCACGGTGTTTGAGTGGGTCTGGATCTCGCCGATCTGCCCCAGCATCACTTCATTGGAAAACCCGGGCAGATGGTAGCGCTGCGGCACCAGATGCTGGAAAGCGGCGCGCGCGGTGCGGGGCAGCACGAAGAATAGACCGCCCGTGATGAACAGAATTCCGGCTGCTGTCACGCCGGTTAAGGCAGCCAAACGCCAGTGAAACAGGCGCATAGTGCCACGGACCTGGCGCGCCGGCAACTGGCTGGATCGCCGGATCTCCGAACTGGAAAATGTGGCAACGCCGAAGACCAGGAAGAATGCCAGGAATACAAAGAAGCTGAGATTCGCCGACAGAATGGAGGCGGCCAACATTTCCAGGAACGCGATGATTTTGACGAAGAAATAATCCCGATTGGTGCGCGCCGAGAGAATGCGAAGCACCGCCAGATAGCACAGCAGGTGCACCGTGGCCGGAATGAATTCCCGCGACACATATAGGAAATCCAGCGGGAAGAAGCCGATGTACAGCAGCGTGATGGCGTTCATCCAGTTGGCGGAAAACTGGAACCGCACTACACCCAGCACCAGAAGTGCACGGAGCACCAACCCCGCGCCGGTTAAGACGGTTGCCGGCAGATCCAGATAGCCGGAGCCGGCTACCGCGAG
>JANXXV010000910.1 GCA_025350445.1 Bryobacteraceae bacterium
GCAAGCAAGTACTCTCAAGTTTTCTACGTACGCCACCGATGTGCTGAATAGAGCGACGGTGCTGGAGATAAGTCCAACTTACTATGCCGATCATCGACGCAAGGTATTATAAAACCCTGGTCATTTGCCCTAACAAGAGCATGGCCAGTGAGTTAGCGCCGATTCTTTCGTACGGTCTGCCGCTTGCGCCGGTCCACGTGACGCACGATTATCCGGCGCGCCGTCCGTTAATCGATCTGATAAAGAAGGTCGATCCGAAGCTCTGTTTTCTTGATTTCTCCACCAACCTGGACGTAGCGCTTGCCACCGCCGCCGAATTGCAGAGCCTGAATGCCAGCCTTCCGGTGGTCGCCTTGCTGCCGGGTAATAATCCGGATCTGATCCTGCGATGTTTGCGCCAGGGAGCCGCGGACTTTCTGATCCGCCCGTTCACCAGCGACCAGATTGACGCTGCCGTCGAAAAAGTCGCTCGGCGGCTTCCACCGCCATCGGCTCGAGCCGGCGGCGCCAAGACGATCGCCGTCTTCCCTGCCAAAGGGGCCTGCGGAGCCACCACCATTGCCTGCAATCTGGCATTTCAAAGCAAGCGGCTGGGATCAAAGAAGATTTTGCTGGCCGATCTGGATCCGTTGACCGGCACGATTTCCTTTCTGCTGAAGCTCAAATCCGGCTACAGCTTCATGGATGTCCTCAGCCGCCAGGCCAGCCTCGACGGAGATCTGTGGAAGCAGATGGTCACCGTGCATCAGGGAATCGACGTGCTGCTCTCGCCCGAAAATCTGGTGGATGGACTCGACGAGTTAACCGACGCCAGCCCCATTCTCGATTTCGCCCAGGCCTCCTATGAAACGATTATTGTCGATTGCGGCAATTCGTACACGAGCTGGAATCTTTCGGTAGCCTATCTTTGCGATGAACTCGTCCTGGTCACCACCAATGAACTTCCAGCCCTGCAATCGGCCCAGCGGGCGCTGGCCTGGTTCGATCAGCACCGGATCGAGCAATCGAAAATCCGGGTGGTCGTTAATCGCTATGAACGGGAAATCGGACTGAACAGCGACGTGATCAGCAGCGCCCTGCAGACCGATGTCTTCCAGGTGATCCCGGCCGATTACGAGGCGGTGCAGAAGTCGCAGATGGATGGAAAACCGCTGCCCGCGGGGTGCGCGGCCGCGAAAAGCGTGGCGGCGCTGGCGGAAAAAATCTGCACCCGGCGGGATAAGACAGCTGACGACAAGAAGCCTTCGTCGTTGACGGGCGGCTTCAAATCGCTGTTTTCCAGAGCCGGTTCCTAGCCCCGATGTTAATCACTCCCGGTTAATCACTCCCGGCGAACCGGCCACTACTTCAAGTTGATAGTTCCGCGGCACGTCTTGGCGCCGCACTTGCAAATCACCTTTTCCACATTCTTCGCAAAGTGGTAGTCGAGGGTCAGTTCTTCGCCCTTGGCGATGGGCCTTTTACCCATGTAGAGAATGTGCCCTTGGGTAACCCACGCGTACACGTTGGGATCGCAGCAGTGGTTGATGTACTCGGCGCCGCTTCCGCCCACCGTCCCGTCGAGGGTCCAGTAGCTGTCCAGCGTAAACATGTAATGCAGCGGCCCTTCCGAGCGGCGTTTCGTCTCGCGCCGGTTGATGCGCTCACCGGTATATTCGATAATCTTCTTGCCCGCCGGAATAGCCTCCTCCGCATAGACCCCCCAGCGGTGAATGGTGGAGGGGCCTATACGCAGCCGGTAACGGGCGTACTTCGGATTTATAGTTGGTGCAACAATTTTCTTACTAGGCGGCATCGGTTTGAAGGAACAAACTACAAGCGTATATCTGGCAAATCAGCCGGGGTCCCCCTGGTTGCTTAGAATTCTTCTTCCGATGAACCCTTCTTCTTGCCCTTTCGCCGGAGAATAATCACGCCGACGCAAAGCGCGAGAAGCACGCCCGCGATGATCTGCACTGTTTCAGTTGTCATGTCGTTGTCCTCTTTAGCTGCCCGTTTGAATTACGCACCAGTCTTCTGTTTCAATACGTCGATCAGTTCCTTGACGGCGTTGGCGCTCTTATCGAGCATCGCCTGCTCATCGGGTCTGAGTTGAATAGTATAGATCTTCTCGATGCCGCGCGCACCTAATTTTACGGGCACACCCACGAAGAGTCCATTAACACCATATTCGCCCTCGAGTAGCGCGGCGCACGGCAATACTTTCTTCTTGTCCTTCAGAATCGATTCCACCATCTCCACCGTGGCGGCCGAAGGAGCGTAGTAGGCGCTGCCGGTCTTCAGATATTTCACAATCTCGGCGCCGCCATCGCGCGCGCGCTGCACCAGGCGATCGATGGTAGCCTGATCGAGAAGTTCGGTAAGAGGAATACCGGACACACTCGACAGTCGAACCAGCGGCACCATTGTGTCTCCATGGCCGCCCAAAACCATCGCCGTCACGTTCTCAAACGATACGCCGAGTTCTTCGGCGATAAACGTCCGGAAGCGGGCCGTATCCAGAATGCCGGCCATACCAATCACCCTGTTCTTGCTGAACTGGGAAACCTGCTGCGCGGTCCAGCACATGGCGTCCAGCGGATTGGTAACCAGAATCAGGATGCAGTTCGGCGAATACTTCACCGCCTGTTCGGTGGCCGTGCGGACCACCTCGTAATTGGCGACCAGAAGATCGTCGCGGCTCATCCCGGGTTTGCGCGGAAATCCGGCGGTGATGACGACGATGTCGGAATTCGCGGTGGTTTCATAGCTATTGGCGCCGGTGATGCTGACGTCATAGCCTTCCACCGGACCTGATTCCAGAAGGTCGAGGGCCTTCCCTTGGGGCACTCCCTCCACCACATCCACCAGGACCACATCGGCCAGTTCCTTCTCCGCAATGCGGAGAGCGCAATTGGCGCCTACATTGCCTGCGCCTACAACAGTGACTTTTTTTCTCATAGACTTTTTACAAGCGACCCTTTACAAGTGTTTTGAATCTCTCGAATTGTGAATTATAGCGCCTTGGGCCGCGGCGTTCCGGTTGAGCAAGTCCTCGACGAATGCGAGGCTCGGCTCCACCAGCTCCCATGAACCCGGCCAGAAGCAAAGATCGACGCACCACCATTCTATATTCGGAACCGCCAGCAGGTGCGGAGTGAGCGCCTTAAAATCGACAAGGCCTTCGCCGAAGGGCCGATGAGTGCTGGTTTCGTCGGCGTGCAGCGTGCCGTCGGAATCGATCAGGTGAATAGCGCCGATACGGCCTTTCAACAGTTGCAGAAACTCGCGGACTCCGCCGCTCAGTGTTTCCTTCGGCCCGTGTTGCCGGGCGCCGGTTACGCCGCACATATAGGCGTGCGAGGTATCGAACATGACTCTGAAATTAGTGTGGTCGACTCGATCGTGCATGCCGAGCACTTCCGAAGGTTTGTTGAAGGCGAAGCCTGGCTCAAACTCCCAGACAAGCCGGATGCCGTGTTTTTCCGCGATAGCGGCAGCTTCGCGCCAGACGTTTGCCAGCCGATCGAATGCCTGTTTGTATTCGTTATCGGGGATCGAACCCGGTGCGGCTGCGGAGTCGACGCGAATGGCTGGGCTGCCGATGGCGGCGCACATTTCAACGCAGCGCTCGAACAGTTCCAGGTAGCGCTGCTTGTTTCCGGCACTGACCGGATTCACCGAACTGAGGTCGGCGGCATAACCGGAAACGCCCAACTTACTCTCGTTAAGGAAGCCGGTCAGTTCAGCCCGCGAATCGGCGGTTGCGTACTTGTCCAGCGTGACATGCGGCGGGAAGCCGCAGATTTCAATACCGTCGTAACCGGCACTCGACAGCCGAGCCACCGTTTGCTCGAAGGCAATTGGATGATCGGAGTAGGAGCCGAACGAGAACGCCCAGCTACCCATTGATATTTTCATGATTCCCCGGTACGCCATCGGTCCTGAAATCGGGCATGGGACCCAGACGTTATTTTACGCGCGTGCGAGTTACCCGTGGGCGGAGTCGAAAGAATTTCAGTCACCTGTACGGGATAACCCTTGCAAATCGGCGGACGGCGGTCCCGCCGGGGCCGCGCCGGACGCCCGCGTCGGGCTTAAATGGCAACGACATAAATCTGATGGACTTGACAGAGTGCGCGAGCCGGAGTCTTGTCATAAATTTTTAACGGAAATCCGTTATCCTGGG